>CAMWNQ010000011.1 GCA_947175655.1 uncultured Clostridia bacterium
AAATATCAGAACCATTAATAATCCCTGAAAATGATATTCCATCTGATAATAATAAAGATGAAGATGAAAACAAAGAAAGTAATAACCCCGAAAAAAAACCAAAAAGAAAATTCAAGTTTCTGCCAATAAATGCTGGCACCATTACTATCATTGCCGGAATAGTTTTAACAATAATTTTAAGTATGATAGAATCCCCATACAAAAAAGCATTTTTACTTTTAACAATTACTCTTATATTTGAATATATTTTATTATCCCTTTATCACAACTATGGCAAAAAACTTTTAAAATTTTCAGGTAAGATGTTAATTATATTATCTACACTTGAACTTACTTTATTTAATGCTCCAGCTTATCATCTCTGGTTTGGAAATTTTGAAAAGAAAACTTTAAATCTTGAATCTGGATATGTTGAAATTGGTTCAGCCGATATTGATACAGAAAAAAACACTGCTTATATAAAAGGAAAAAATGAATCTGTTCTTACTTTTGAAAATCTGAATTTCAAAATAGGTACAATATATGCAGATATCGAATTTATAAGAAATACAGAACACGTTAAAACTGTAATTGATATTTCAGATGAAACAGCTGCCCATTACAGATATGATATAGCAAAAACAGATATTATTAAAGATAAAGAATCATCAGCTTATATCCCTTGTGAATTTTCAGGAAATGTAAAAAATTTCAGAATCAAATTTACTGGATATAATGATGGTGATGAAATATTTGTAAAAAGCATAAAATTCAATGAAGATATACCTTTGACGGTTTCTTATCTAAGAATGGGAATTATAGGAATACTTGCAATACTTGTATATTCAATATGCTGTCTTGAATTCTTTAAAGCTCCTTTTTATCAGAAGAAAACTTTCTGTAAATTTGTATTTTTTGTGACTACTATTTTCTGTTGTCTTCTTGCTTTTCTTGTTATAAATAAGGAACTTGGAAAGAATGTAACTATAAAAGACCATCTTAAACTAAAGTATGGCAATCAGATTACTCAGGAACTTGTTGATGCTTTTGAAAAAGGACAAGTTTCACTCCTTGATATTCCAGATGAAAGAATCGCTGATATGGAAAATCCATATGACTGGGGTCTGAGAAATGATTCAGGGTTGAATTTTGCTTGGGATCATCTTTATTATAATAACAAGTATTATTCATATTATGGAGTTGCTCCGGTTTTACTTTTATATCTCCCATATCATAAGATAACTGGTTATTACTGTTCTACCAATCTTTCAATAATGCTGTTCAGTATTATTGGTATGATATTTCTTTCACTGACATATTATCTCTTTATAAAAAAATGGTTCAAGGATACTTCAGTTGGAATTGTAATTGCAGGTCACATAATTATAATGGCATCAAGTGGAATATGGTACAGTGTTGGAAGAAATATATTTTATGAAATTTCAATGTCATCAGGATTTATGTTTATAGCAATAGGTGCTTATTTCCTTTTGTCATCAAATGTAGTAAGTGAGGGAAGAATTTCAGTTGTAAAAACATTTTTTGCATCTCTTTTCCTTGCACTTGCAGTATTATGTCGTCCTACACTTGCAGTATACTGTATCTGTGCGTGTGTTTACCTTGCATATGGATTCTTTAAAAAAGAACATATTGTACTTGAAGGCAGTGAAGCAGTTTCAAAACCTGTAAAAAAGACCGCTTTTCTCATATGTGCAATTGTACCGTTTGTAATATTTGGTGGTTTCCAGATGTGGTATAATTATATACGTTTTGGCTCTCCTATTGATTTCGGAATAAAATACTCACTCACTATAAATGATTTTATTCATTCACAATTTCATGTAATATTTGTTCTGATAAGTCTTTTCAACTACATTTTAGCACCTCCGGCATTTTCTCCGGAATATCCTTTTATAACAACTCCTTTTTCAAGATTTGAAGCAAACGGATATTATTTCTCAGATGCAGGAAATACATCAGGAATAATTTTCCTTGCTTTTCCGGTTATTGCTTATTTATTAAGTACAAAAGCTCTCAATAAACTTCCAGATAAAAAATCAAGAATTAAAAATCTTCTTCTTATAGGTCTTCCCTGTGTTCTTATGCCACTTGTTATAATATGCTCAATCTGGGAAAGCGGATATGCTGTAAGATATACTTCAGATTTCTCTTGGCAGATTATTATAGGTGCTTATGCAGTTTTATTCTTCCTTTACTCAAAAACCAAGGATAAAACAAAAAAAGATTTAGTCCATAAATTTATGGCTGTATCTATGGTATGTGCTGTTATAATTAACGGAATTCAAATATTTAATTTTACATTCCCACAAAGTGATTATCCTGCTCTCTGCTATTCACTTGAAGAAATAATTGCTTTCTGGAGATAATTGGAGGTCAAAAAAATGGATACATTATATTTAGTTATTCCATGTTATAATGAAGAAGAAGTTCTTCCGGAAACTTCTTCACAATTAAAAAATAAAATGGAAGGTCTTATAGCAAAGGGAAAAATTTCACCCAAAAGCCGTATAGTATTCGTAAATGACGGCTCAAAGGATAAAACATGGCAAATTATAGAAAGTCTTCATCAGGAAAACAAAATCTTTCAGGGTGTAAAACTTTCAAGAAACAAAGGTCATCAGAATGCATTACTTTCTGGTCTTATGACTGTTAAAGACCGCTGTGATATGACTATATCTCTTGATGCAGATTTGCAGGATGATATAAATGCTATTGACGAAATGGTTGACAAGTATTATGATGGCTGTGATGTTGTATATGGTGTAAGAAGTGCAAGAAAAACAGATACATTCTTTAAAAAGTTTACCGCTGAAGGATTTTATAAGATAATGAAGTCTATGGGTGCGGATATTGTATTCAATCACGCTGACTATCGTCTTATGAGCAGACGTGCTTTGAATGGATTAAAGAGCTTTAAAGAAGTAAATCTGTTTCTTCGTGGAGTTGTTCCTATGATTGGATATAAAAGCGATTCTGTATATTATGAACGTAAGGAACGTTTCGCCGGAGAATCAAAATATCCTCTTAAAAAGATGCTTGCATTCGCTTGGGAGGGAATTACATCACTTTCTACAAAGCCTATAAAAATGATTTCTGTTCTTGGAGGCGGTATATTTATAATAAGTATAATAATGCTTATTTATTCTATAATACGTCATATAATGGGTGCGACAGAGATAGGCTGGACATCAACAATAGTATCAATATGGGCAATCGGAGGACTTCAGCTTCTTGCAATAGGCATCATAGGTGAATATATCGGAAAAGTTTATCTTGAAACAAAGGAAAGACCTAAATTTATAGTTGAAACTTATCTTTCCGATGAAAATTAACAAAGCAAAAAAATAAGCGGACATTTAAAATGTCCGCTTATATTGTTTTCTATTCAACATTAACTTTAACTGCTATGCTGTCATCTGTATCCATTATAATAACTGTCACTGTACAAGTTCCAGATGAAACAGCAGTTATATTTCCTTCATCATCAACAGATGCAATATCTGCATCAGATGTAAGCCATATAAGCTTTGATGTAGTTTCAAAATCAGTTAATTCTGCCTTGCATACTTCTCCGATTTTAAGATTTAATTCATATGAACTTTCAGGCTTGAAATCTATACCACTACTACTTTCATCACTAACATCTCCATCACTATCGATGATGTCTGATAAAATACTACTCTCTGAATTATTATTATCATTATTTTTGTTTGAAAAAATTATTAAAGCTACTGCTCCAATAATAATAAGTATAAGAAAAACAAGACATAGCTGAAGCATACGATACTTTAAAGTTTTCTTATTCATTGTTAATCATCACCTAACTTAACCTCAACTGCTCTAACTGTAACACGGCTTTGACCACTTAATGTACAAGTAAACAAAGTCAAATCCCAGTCATCAGCTGAACCAAATTCCATAGATTCAATATCATATCCATCAATTAGTTCAGAAAGTATTACTTCATATTCATAAGTAATACCATTGACATCAGTAAATATAATCTGATCACCAATGTTAAGATTCTGAATATTTCCAAAATGAGAACGATAATTGTGAGCAGCAATTATTAAATTACCCTCCTGAACTGTTCCTTCATAACGGCAAGGCGAATAATTAAGATTTGAATAACTCCAGTTACTGAGTACTGGCAATTCCAAATTCAGTGATGGAATCCAGATTATACCAATATATATACTGCCATCAATCTCAATCGTTTTTTCTTCAATAACTTCTGTAGCTATTGTTGTTTCTTCATATTCACTGAATAAATCATTTTCATATTCACTGAACAAATCATTTTTTATTGTTACTAATGGCAGTTCTGGTTCTGTAACAGGTTCAGTTGTCTGGGGAATTATTTCTTTAAGTTCACTTAAAATCTCACTTGCAACCTGACCACTTTTACTATCCTGTTTAAAATTATAAACAACAAGGAACAATGCTGAAAGAAACAGCATTGCTCCCGTTAATATCCAAAATAAACCTCTTGTTTTTTTCATATCTAGCTACTCAAATTACTTTCTTGAACGAATACGCAAACCTATGGATATAAGAATTATTCCGCCTCCTGCAAGTACCGGAACAGGCCACCATAACTGTCCTGTTTGAGGAAGTTTTCCTCTTATAGTAGTTGTAGTTTGTGGTTTTTCAGGTGTAGGTTCAGGAACAGTAGTTACCACTTCATCTGTAGTTATTGTGGTTTCTGTTGCAGTAAAAGTACCTGTACCTGTCACTGTCGTTGTTGATGTTGTTATTGATGTTGTTGTCGTTGTTGATGTTGTTTCTTCAGGTGGCTGGTCACCAATATCAAATTTATGAGTATTTACTATTGCATATTGTGTCTCATTGGAACGATATACTACTGTATAGTTTTCAGGTATATCAACTTCTTTAACTCTCCAGTCAGTATGAGCTTGATCAGTCCAAGTATAGCTCCAGTCGTTTGATTCATCAAGTACAACAGTTTCAAAATATTCGCCATCTTTGTACATTTCTACTGATATGGATACTGTTCTGTCCTGTAACTGATTTGCATCATTACGCCATATCTTTTTTATTGTATAATCAGCATCCATCTGGTCGAGTACTCCAAAATGGAAGAACTTAGGATTGATGGTATAATTCTGATTAGTACCGTCTTCTTCCTCTCCTATTTCTAATATAAATGGTTCAGGAACATAACTAGTTGTGTCTATTTTTAAGAGATTTCCACAAACAAGATATAATCCCTGTTCAAGGTCAGTAAAATCAAGTTTTCCGGAAGAATCAGTTTCACCTGACATCAATGGTGATATTTTGTCAATAATTACACAGTTTTCAAGAGTAGATGCTATATCGCTTAATCCTGTACTTGTTGTATCTTCAAGCGATACCGGATATTCTTCAAAATCTCCGCTTAATTGATACTTATCTCCGTATCTGTAGCCTACTTTATAAAGATTCCATTGCATTCCTGCCAAAACTTTATCTTCTGATACACAATTTAAGCTCAAAGAACCGTCATTCTTATCTTCGGCATATGATGTCATTATACATATTCCGGCAAAAAACCACAACATCACCCCTAATAATGTCACAACAGCTCCAGCCTTTTGAAATCTGGTATTCATCTTTCTAATCACTCTCCTTTGGCAAATCATATATAGGATTTCTGTACGGCAATTTTCTTGCCTTTTTCTTTCCGCTTATTCCCCAGAATATTACAAGCATTAAAAGTAATGGCATTGATATTACTGGAACTACTAATAATGGGTCTACTTTGGTGGCATCCGGTAAAACCTTTACATCTTTTGCATATACCGTTTCAATTCTTTTTGAACGTATCAACAATCTGTGTGAGTTTACTCCATAGGGCGTACAGGTCATCAATGTTACATAGTCACTGTCAGGTATTATTGCAAGCTTATCCATTGCATCAGGATTTACTATCAAGATGCTTTCTACTTCATATGTAAATATCTGGTCAAGTACTGTTATTGTAAAGGTATCTCCTTTTACAAGCTTATCCAAATCTGTAAATAATCTTGCAGAAGGAAGTCCTCTGTGTGCAGATATTACCGAATGTGTTCCTTTTCCTCCTATAGGAAGAGAAGAACCTTCAAGATGTCCGCAGGCTATATTAAGAACTTCTGCACTTGTTCCGTGATATATCGGAAGCTCTACTTTTATTAAAGGTATTGTTATATATCCTATAATGCCTGTTCCTGAAATGTCAAGCACATCATTATATCCTTCAATTTCCTTGTAATTGGTGAAAGGTGCATAAAGTTCACTGAGTTTTCTGTTATACTCCTCTGCTTCAAGCCAGATTTCTGCATATCTGTCAGGGTCAATTTCTCTTACTGCATCATTATATCTTGATACGGCTTGGCTCTGTGCCTTGGAATTCCACCAGTCACTTACTGTAGGATATAGCATTACGGAGAGACCCACGAACAACATTATTACTAAAAATACCGTTGATATTACATTAATCTTTTTTTTGCTCATGAGACCCTCCCTAATGTCCGCCGGCGGGTTTATCACGTCCACCGGCAGAAATAAGGTTTATACAAATACAAATATTATTTTTAATTTTATCTTATAAAGATATACAAACATTCCAGTCCGTTTTTTCTCCGGACTGATTTTATCATCAATCCTAAAAAAGTTTTGACCACTTTTAATTATAGATTTTTGATTTTTTTGAATTTTTCAAAATTTATCTGCTTTTTCCCTTCTTTTAGCATTTATAATTTTGAATTTTTCAAATTCATTTTATTTTTTTGAATAATTTTTAAGAATTTTCAGAGCTGAATTTTGAATTTTTCAAAATTAGTCTTCTCTTCTGCCCATTCTCTTCTTTGTGATGAGGAATACGCCAG
Organism: uncultured Clostridia bacterium; assembly: GCA_947175655.1. Classification (GTDB taxonomy): domain Bacteria; phylum Bacillota; class Clostridia; order Oscillospirales; family Ruminococcaceae; genus Ruminococcus. The sequence goes on from CAMWNQ010000011.1 coordinate 6,867, forward strand.
CTACTGCTACCATTGCTCCACCACCTACATAGAATAATGTTGTACCAATACCACCTGTTGATGGAAGTAATGAACCTTTCTTATTCTCAATAGTTAATACGCCCTTACCGTCTTGTACTGTTCCTTCTGCTTCAGCCTCACCATTAATGTCCTCTGCAAAATCTACTTCTGAGCCTTCAGCACCTTTTTGGAATTTAATTTCTACAAGAGCTGGTGCTGCTGCTTCTTCAGTTTCTCCATAAATCCAATCCTGTACGCCTTCTTTACCAGTTTCTTGACCTTCTTTATGCTTTGAGGTTACTGTAACTCTTATATCGCCATCTAATTTATTATATCCGCTTGGAGCTGCAAGTTCTTCGATAGTATATACGCCATCGTCAAGACCTGCAATTTCAATTAAAGCTCCTGTTGTTGAAACAAATATACCTGCTGCTGGGTTATTAGTCCATGTTCCATCTTCATTAGGTGCAGGTTTAGCCGCAAGTGTACCATCATATTTGCCATTTGCATCAGCCTTAAGATAATTGCCTTCTGAATCCTTAATAGCGAATACAGCATTAGCAAGTTTATCACCATTTCCGTCTACCTTGTTGAGATCGATACCGTATGTAAATACGATAACGCCGTCCTTTGGTGTTTTGCCCTTTTCTTCTGGACCTTCTGGACTTTCATCAGGATTATAATTTAAGTTAGGATTGTTTGAATATTCAAGTTCAACTGCGTTTAACTGACCAGGAAGACCTATTTTAGCATTCTTGTTAAGCTTTGCTGTATATTCAACAGTAACAACTGAATCCTCAGTCACACCATATTCTTTGATATCTTTAAATGTAATTTTAATCTCTGTTTTACCATCTTTTGTCTCTTTTTCAAAACTACAGTTTCCATCGCCTGGAGTTATTTCTGTGTCGTCTACTTTAATTGTAACTGATTCAGGTGCATCAAATTCATTGCCAAGTGTATCAATAAACTGATAGAAATAAGCTGAATAATCACCAAGTGTGTCAGGCATTGTTCCATAAAGTTTGAATGGTACATCATCACCAATGTCGTAGTCAGCTACATCATTGTATCCATCGCCTAATGCATATTCTTTGCTACCTGCAAATTCTGCTGTTTCTGCAGCACCACCTATAAGGTCTTCCTCCTGAACCTTTTTCATTACTGTTGGAGCTGAAGATTTAGCCTCTACATTTATATTTTCCTCATTAGCAACTTGAAGAATAAATCTTGTTTTAGCACCAGAATTTAATCCTCCTTCACCCATTTCAGGTGCTTTTGAATCCTCAACAAGATAATAGCCTTTAGCACTTATTGTTCCGCTTGCAGTGCCTGCCCAAGTAGCTTTTGCTGTACCTGTTAAATAATTACCAACTACTGAAGCAAATTTCTTAGTAATTTCTGCATCAAATCCTGTTGGGTTTTCCTCTGTACCACCAAGTACTTCAGCGATATCTGATGCTGTTGTTTTTCCAGCAAATGGTGTTGTTTCACCTACTTTTATAGCCTGAATCTCATCAACAAGCTTATAAACAGTATTTGTTGCATCTTCGCCTTCTCCAGATGTAACTGTTCTTTCTTGAGCTATATTATCACCCCACTCAATATTAGAAAGTACACCATCAGTAGTTATATCAGCTTTAAAAATCTGATAAGCTGAATATTCATGTACAGATACATCACCTACTACATTATTAATAGTAACGTCTACTGCTGAAGATGTTATTGCCATTGGAGCTGTAAGAGTTGCAGCCATGAGTGTCGCTGCTATAGCAGCTGAAATTTTCTTAAAGTTTTTCATAGTAATTTCTCCTTTAAATTAAATATTTTTTTATCTCGCTTTCGGTTCGTTCCAGTGGGACGTACATTGCCCCACTGTTCTGAACCTTTATGTTGTGGTTTATCTTATGCGTCTTCTTCTTGATAAACGCCTGATAACTATATAACTTGCTACACTTCCGAGCATTATGAACATTCCTATTTCTTTTATGCCCTTTGTGCCTTCGCCTCCTGTTGAAGGCATTTGTACTCCCTCGGATACGGTCTTGTTATTCTTGATTACTATATTTCCGTTTCCAAGCTGTGATGCATTAAGACAATTGCTTGTATTGTCATCACTATCTGTAAAGAGATATGTTGCAGTATATCCTGTAATTTCATCAGTTTCTACTGCCCAGTAGTAATAAGGATGTTTTTCGCCATTTTCATCTGTATAATATACATCAAGATTATCTACTGTATAATTCCAGTTGTCACTCTGCTTGATTGTAATTGGTTCACCTACTGGATCGCCTGTAAGTGTTACCGGTTCGCCGTCTGCCATTAATCTTATACTATTTACTGGAGACATTAAATATGAAGCTGAAAATGCTTTAGGTACAAATTCAATTTTAATCTTGCAGCTAATATTAGTTGCATAAACATATATAGATTTTGCTGGATTAACTGTAAGATTTGCCATATCAAACTCAATATTAATATCACCTGTTATAGAAGCACCATTCCAATTTTCATATATTGATTGTTGTGACCAACTTGCATCACCTTCAAACTTAACAGCCATTCCAGATGAATAAGGATCTGTCTTTACAATATCAATAATTTGTATTTTTACACTTGAAATATCACTCAATGTTAAACCTTCTGGCAACTTTGATGCAATATCAATACGATTATCTTTATTTGGAATTATTTCTATTGCTGCCTCCAAAACCTTAATTGTAACAGATGCCTTTCGACCATCATTACGAGTTGCAGTAATAGTAACATTACCTGATTTTAAACCTTTTACTTCGCCATTTACTACAGTAGCTACACTTTCATCAGAAGATGACCATTCAAATGTACCAAAATTTGGATCTGGTGATAATTTAATAGTCTCATTCATTTCAACTTGTTTTTCACCACTTAATGTAAATGTTTCCGAAAGATTAACAGTTATTGTTTGTTTTATTGTAACACCATCAACAGTAACTGAAATTACAGCTGTAGTACCACCATTTTTAGCAGTCAATTTATTTCCGCTTATACCTACAACATCATCTCCAGAAACTACTCTGAATGTTGTTTCTCCTTCTTTTGTTGCAGATAATGTTACTTCATCTCCTGCTGTAATAGTATAATTTCTCTCACCATTCAAAAGAATTTCAACAGCTGATACCATTACATTGATTGTTTTTTCTTCGATTCCGTCTGAAACAGTAATCTTTGCAGTACACTCTTCAGAATTGCTTGAAATAGTAAGTGTATTTCCTTCAAAACTTACAGTAACATTTTCATTATCTGATTCAGCAGATGTAATTGCTTTATTAACAATTACTTCCATATCTGCATTAACGCCTAATGAAACAGATTCAGGAACCTGAAGCATAAGATTATTTTTAATAATATCAGGAACATCATTTGGATTTGTTGAACGATAAATTTGAACCTTAACTGTATCCATTAAATGCTCATTTGTATCACTGTCAGACCATTGCTTCTGTATATTCAAAGAAATCTGTCTTGTATTAGTGATATGGAGAATACCTGCACTTTCACCATCTATAGATATTAATCCCTGACTTTCATCAGATGTAGCAGTTCCATAGGTAGTATTATATCCATCCAATGCATATTCTTCAAATTTATAGTAATATGTGTGTCCATTAATGTCCTTTGTTGGCAAGGTTGGGTTTCCTTCATCATCAACGCCGAAAATGTAAGTCCATTTGTCATCAGTTTTTGTTGGTTCAGGTGTTTTTATAATGTACTGTTCCCAACTATCTTCAACATTTGGAGTCGTACTTCTCAGCAATGCAAAACGAACGCCGTTTCTTGCTGTGTCATCAGGTGAGTCACCCTCCCAAGTCTTTTCCAAAGTAATTGATGTTTTTTCAGAAACTTTCTGGTTTTCTACAGTTATTATATTTCCGCTTGCAACTTTCTGACTGTTATTAATATAATTTACTTTCCAGCCAGTTTTTGTTACTTCTCTAACATAATAATATTCATTATTAGCATTAGGAATATCAAATGATGATATCCAGTTGTTACCTTTATTTAAGGTAAAACTACCTATTTTTTGACTCTCTGGAGGAGTGTAATTATTATCAATAGATTCAGCAAAAGCTTTAGCAATTTTTGTATAGCCATTTTCATTTGGATGACAACCATCAGCTCTGATATCATCATCAGTAACAATGCTACAAACATCTACAAAATAAACATTATCAGTTGTTTCTGCAAATGCTTTTATTTTAGCATTATATTCATCAATCAAATCATTTGCAACTTTTCCATCATCAGCTTGGTATTGTGATGGCCACCAACTGCCACCAGTTGTAAGTGTACCATTTTTATAAAAATCAAAATGTGGAATACTTCCTACGAAAATAACAGCATTATTATCTGTCTGTGTTTGAATTTCTTCAATACAAGCTAAAAATCTTGCATATACTTCATCTGGATTACCCTGACCATTGCCACCTTGATGTATATCATTTGTACCACCAATAAAACAAATAATATTTGCATCATTAGGAATTTCACTTATATGACTTCTTATTCCTACATTAGGTGCATAGCCTATTTGTTGTGTGCTATAACCCATATTAATTACATCACTATTTAAAAGCTTAGCTAATTTTGAAGGGTAACACTTATCATTTTTAGCACACTCTTCATATCCATCTGTAATAGAATCACCAAGAGCTACAATTTTTGTTGATGTTTTCTTATAAACATTAAATTCAGCTTCAAGATTATTGTACATATCTGAATCTTCTGCAAGGATATTTCCTTCATCATCAACAAGCTTGCCGTCTTCATTATACTTGACAATCTCATTTCCGTCTTCATCAAACCACTGCTTTTGAACAGTAATTGAATCTCTCTTGTTATTGATGGTATATTCAATTTTTGTGTTGTTATTTGATTTGACAGAGCTATAAGAAGTAGTATACTTATCTACATCTGCTATGCCAGTCATATCTTCCAGCACATAATAATAATATGTCACTGGATCAATTTCTGCACCGTTATCTATTGGTAAACCGGTCCAGCTATATGACCATTCATTTTCTGCATTAAGTACAACATCTTTATAAACCTGAGTATCTTCCTCATTTGTTGATGTCATAATTTTTGCATTTGCAGACTTCAATTTGTCTTGTAAATTAGTTAAATCCTTTATTTCAGTTTCTGACTGATAAAGAGAAACTTTAATTGATTCATTTTTATGAACATCAGCACCATCACTCCAAACTTTATTTACAGTTACTGATGCTTCTGTAGCATTAATATTTTTATTTGTAACAGTGATTTCACCTGTATTTTCATTAAGATTAAATACACAGCTTATTACATAATCATCTGTATCAAATCCAGATTCCTCTGCCTTAAAGCTCTTATATTGGCTAAGATCAATATCTTCAGTCAAATAGCGACTAATATCAAGTTGCCAATTATTTTCTTTTTCTAAGACAATATCCTCAAAGATTGGCTCTTCTGTTTGAACTCCATATTCATTTACGCCATAAATTGAAACCGTAATTTCATCTGTTGGAATTTTACTTTCGCTTAATGGATTATTAGAAGAAGTCTTCCATAATTTTTTAAGCATAAGCTGAGAAGAGTTGTTAACTTTAATATTTGTATCTGAGTTTGCAGCATTTCCGACATATGTTGGCATATATTTGCCTTCTTCATCTCCGGACATATACTTTCCATAATTTGGATTTTTTTCATCCTCAATAAGTGTATATTTTACGCCGTCAATGCTGTAAGCAGTTTCTTTGATGTAGTAATATATTGGCTTTCCATTTTTACCATTCGGCAAATCTGTCCAAACTTTTTCATTAGTACCAGACTTTATAGTTTTTACTGCTGAGAAATTCTCATCAATAAGTCCGAGGTCTTCAGCCGTTGCTAAAGTTGCATTTGCTGGTATTCCAACAGATGCCTTTGTATAAGACCAATATAATTTTACATCTATGGTAGCATCTGGTCTATTTTTGTCATTCCAATTCTTTACAACACCAAGGTCGATAAGCTCATTATTTGGAATTTTTACATCGTCGCCGTTTTTAACCTGAATTACATCATCTTTATTAATACCATCAGGATAAGAAGTTAGTACACTGTTATAAACAAAGTAGTGAGTATGAACATAATTATTTAAAAATGTTTCATATAACGCAATGTCCATATTAGCAGTACTGCCATTAAGATAATCAATAATCAATGCTGTAAATTCATCTTTTGATAATCCCAGATTTGAACCTTCATATCCATCAGGAACTTCTACTTCTATTAATTTATAAAGTGCATCCTGTTCAAGTGAAAATTCATCTGAATAACCTGTATTAACATTGATTTTAACTGCACCTTCTGCTACATTAAGACCTGTTACGCCTTCGCTCCACTCTGTTATCTTTTCACCCTTAGTAATTTTTGTTGCATAGAGCCATTTCTGGTTTGACTGGTCATATTTTGCAAGAAGGAACTTTGCCTGAAGATTAGTAATATCAGCATTACCTGTATTTACCTTTTTAACCTTAGGAAGTTTATTTGCATAAGTAATAGCATTCGACCTTGAAACTTCATACTCTTGCTTATTTACTGAGTCATCAGCCGACGCACTGTCTGAATACAGATTTGCCTTGTTTGTAAATGTAATCTTATCTCCTTCAGGAGGTACAAGACCTGGTGCCATTTTAACATAGTACTTACCAACTTTTGTTGAACTTATACAACCATTAATTACTGAAGGCGTTTTTGTATTTGCAATCAGTTTATACTGATACTCAATTCTGATATGAGTTTCATCTGGAATAGTAAGTTTCAGCAATGCTGCACCCTGTTCGCCTTCTTTGCTGTTCACACCATCAGCTTTACTATCAAACTGAATCTGATAATCATTTGCAGAAAGCTTAGTTTCATTTCCGTTTATATCTACTTTATAAATTGTAATGTTGTTCATCAGGACATCAACAAGATTAGAACCTGTATCTAACTGTGGTCTTATCTTTTTGCTGTCAGCCCAGTCACTGTCAAAATAACTATCTGTTCTGAAGATATCTTCAATATCAATAGTATCACCGTTTGAAAGATCTTTTCCTTCTGGGTTAATATCCAATGCGAAGTTTATATAACCTGGAACTTTTGAAGGTCCAACATAATCCTTTGTAATAAGTTCAGAAGGAACTTTGTTTACAATTGTAAGAGATGCATTGTCCTCTTTGCCAGTTGGAGTTTTTCCATCGTTATCATACATTTTTACGTTATTAAGTATTGTGTAGCTTCCTTTTTCAATTCTAGCTTCCAAATCTTCACATTTTATTTTAATACTATATGTGAAAACAGGCACTGAACTTTCGTCAAGTCGTGGTATACCAAAATAAATTTGATTTGCATCTTTATCATAATAATAACGTGAAGGACTTTCTTTAACATGATCCCAAGCACCATTTGAAGAGCGAGCATCCATAGTCATTTCATCATATATTTGCGATACACGCTTTATATAATCACCAAGAGTATTTTGACATCTATCTGAAAGCCATAATATACAAGGACTTAAATAATAGGTATCTGTATTAGCATTTGGATTTGTCTTATTATCAAATGGAGAATTTAAATCACAATAAGCACCCCAACCAGAAATTGGTTGTTCATCTTGCTTATACCAAGAATCATCATGTACTGTATTATCTTCTACTAAAGTAAAGCCTTCTGGAAGCGTATCCAATACCGGAGTTACTAATGCTATATTCTTAGATTCCAATTCTATCAAATAGTTAAATACATAATACTCTACACCATTAATAGTCTTTTTATATGGAGATTTAGTTACACCAGTAACATTACCGTTTTCATCAACTATCTCTTTATCAAGTAAATCTTCTTTATCAATAGACTTAATTGGTGTACCCTGTGGATCTAATGCTGTTTTTACAACACCTATTGATTCTTTAAATGTATTTGTTACCAAGAAATCTCCGGTATAATCCATTTCCTTACCTAATGTTACATCGTATTTTCCGTTTTGTACTTTAAAAGAATCACCATCTTCTAATACATTTCCATCAAATACTTCAACAAATCGATAATAATAAGATTCTGTTTTATAAGTTCTTATGATCTTACCTGAATCATCAGTAGTTTCTTCACATGTAATTTTTTTCTTTGGAAGATTTGAAATAGTTTCACCTTGCCAAGTAACTACAAAATATTCATTACTATTATCATCCCACGCAGATTCTGATATATCATTTGCACCTGACTTCAATTCAACTTCTATTATATTTCCACTGGAATCTTTCATATCTTTCCAGTTAGTTTTTTTAGTTTTCTGCTGTAATCTCAGTTTAATAGTTCCAGGTCTATTTGATATAAATTCACCATAATCACCAAGCCACTTTTTCTGTGGAGTAATTTCCATTGATTCCATAGGTTCAAAAGTGTTAGTAATTTCAACGTTACCAGATTTGTTTAATTCATTTCCGCTAGACCACTGGTCAATTTTATATGTTCCTTCATAAGTACCATCATCTGTTGTTGCAAATGCTGTACTGTTTTCTGGAAGTCTGTATTCTTTACCATCATACACATATCCAACTTCCACAACTCGGTATTTATACTTTGTTATCTTACCAGTTGCATTATCAATATACTGAGAAACAAGACCATTGCTCCATGAATAACTCTGTGAATCTCCATTTACAGATAAAGTCTGTTCATCAACCAATTCCCATTTTCCATTACCTGTAGTTCTCTGTAATGCAAGTATAATTTTCTCTGGTCGATTACCTGAATAATCTTTACCATTTATATCTTTATCATTCCAGATTTTTTCAGCACTAATTGTTAAATTCTCAGTTTTATTGAATGTATTCTCAATTTCAAGTGTTGCATCTTGATTAGAAGAACTACTTTCAAAACTTGATTGATAATAACCATTTTCTGTTATAACAACCTTATTATTTGCATCAATAATTGTATCACCACATTTAGTTTCTACTATCTTATAGTAATACTTTACAAGATTATTATTTACAATACCTGCTGATGGAAGATTTGACCACTGATATGACCAATTGCTACTACTAAGTGTTTTTGTGTCAATTACTTCTTTATTATCCCAATTGTTTTGGTCAGTAGAACGCCACAATTCAATTGTTACATCTTTTCTGCTAGCTTCAAAACCTTCATCGTTTGACCATTTTTTATTTGCAGTAATATCAATATTTTTATAGAATGTATTTGTAACATTCAATGTTTGATTTGCATTAGACTGATTAGAACCGTAACTGTTTGTAACCTGATATAAACCATTTGCTGTATTGAAGTATCCATTAGTAATAGGTTTACCATCCTGTTCGATTTCTTCTATTTTATAGTAATAGTAAGTAGACTCTCCCTTTGTACCATCTGCCTTTGGTTTAGCTTTTTCCATAGGAAGATTACTTATATCAGCTGTCCAGTTACCTCCTGTCAATGTTAAAGTATATTCAGAAGCTCCTGCATATCCAGAATCTCCATCAAAGAGATAATTTTCGCCTGAACCTTTAAGAGGTTTCCAATCAGTTAACTGACCATTGCCAGTTTTTGTCTGATACATTACTCTTACTTTAATATTGCTTGGTCTTTCACTGGTTTGATTATTATCATTCCAATTCTTACCAATATGAATATTTGTCTTATTATCAACATTTGGGTCAACACGATTAATAGAATGACTTCCACTGTTACCATTTCCATCTCCGAAGCCACTACCACTATTCTTAAATTCATATGTAGTGAATGCAGAGCCTGCTGTTGCAGTTGTCTTATAAGTCATATCTACATAATTACTATTTTTCACTTTATCTGTATCTTTAAATGTAACTGTAAATTCAGTACCATTAAGTGAAACATCATAATCTGTACCCAAAGTTAACTTTTCCTTGTTGCCGGATTTTACTCCTGCATATACTTCCATAGCATTCAGTTGTTCTTGTGTAATAGTATGAGTTGCACCATTACCACCTGTAACAGAAAGTGTATCTTTATATACCTTTCCTGCAAGTTCATCATCATATACAATATTAACATTCCAACCTATGTCCTGTTTAATTGTACCATTACTATATACTGTACTTTCACCATGATTTGCTACATTTTTATAAAGAGTATCCCTAAATTCCTTAACTACCACTTTTGTTGGGTCAGGGTCTTTTACTGGATCATCTTTAGGATCTTTAAAGTCAACTTTATTAGAAACCTCTCCTTTTGAAGCTTCTTCTTTAGTTACTTTTGTATAATAGTAGAATTCAACATTTTTGCTATCACCGCTAAGTGTCATAGTTGAACCGCTTAAACTATAATCTTTAAATTCATTGTTAGTCCAATTAGCATAGAATTTGCCATCAACTGCATTTGCAAATCCAGCATCAACTAATTTATAACCATTCAAAGAAGTATTTGTTGATGAAACTTTGATAGTCCATTTTACTAAATGAGTATCCTCATCATATGAACCCTCTTTAGTAAGATTATAAAAATCTGATTTACTATTATAATGAACAGTGTCTTCATCTGGTTCTGGAGTACCTCCTGGAGGAGTTACTGTTACATTATTTTTATTATCTGCACCTACTTCAGCATTTGTTGTATATTTAAGTGTTACCTTTTCTCCATTTGTAGTATCTTTAAGAACTATTTTTCCGTTTTCATTTACAAGTCGACCAGCAGGACTAACTGTTATCTTTGATAAATCTGAAGGGAAGTTTGAATCCATAATCTCATAATTATCAAGTGACTGTCCGTGCTTAGGAGTTATTTCAATTGTCCAGTTAATTTGTTGATTATAATTTCCGCCGTTTTCATAGTCAGCATTACCTTTTTTTGCAACATCTATAGCTTTTTCAATATAGACATCTTTACTGCTTGGGCTTTCATAATCACCCTTTTTTAATTTTGCATCATTTTTTACACTTTTGCCATATTCACTTATAGGAGTTTTATAAGTAATTTTTATTGAATCACTGTTCTGAGAATCTTGTGTAAATGTAAATGTACCATTTGAAAAATTTCCTGCACTAGAAGGTTCAATCGTTACATCTTTTGCACTTGAGAACATTGTATCAGTCAAAGTATATTGGCTTAAATCTGACTTTGTACTATTATTAACTATAATTTCCCAAGTAATAGTACCGTCTTTAGGTTCTGTTTCTTTACCATTTTTTGAAATAGTAGGATATTTGTCTTTAAACTGAACTGTAACCTCTTCATTACCAAATGTAAATTTCTGGTCACCATCTTCATCATTTTTACGTGAAAGTTCACCTGAAAAACTTAAAGCTCCTCCAAGTATCTTACTTGTTCCAAGATAATCAATATATTCATCTGTAAGTTCTATGATAATATAACCATCATCTGTTATTGTATATGTTCCTGAATCTTTACCAGTTTTATTGGTATATTCTGAGTCTATCGTTGGACCAGTTTTATCTTCTTCTTTAAGAATAAACTTAGTTTGATCAACAATATCACTAACCTTCAAATACATAAACTTTTGACCATTCAAAAGACTGTTAACGTATACATCTTCCCCTGAAACACCGAATTCAAATTCAAGCTCAAATGTTGCATTTATTTTATCTTCTTGAATTTCATAATCCAAAGGATTTCTACCATTATATGCACCCACACTAAAATTGCTATTAGCAGTTGAAATATCCAACGCACCAGGATGACTACTTGGTGGCTCACTTACATAATTGATATTATTTGCAATCTGATTTGTATCAAAATAACCCTGTTCTGTTCCGTTTTCATTTGTCATACTGATAGCCGGCATAATAAGGCTAAAAGGAACAGCAAAAGAAACTAAAAGAGAAAGAACCGTGAGAAAAGCCACATATTTCCTGTGTTTTTCATGATTCCTCAAAAATTTTTGTATAACCGTCTGAAATTCTCTCACAAATACTCCTCCTTTCAAGAGTAAACACAATATATAATTATCATAAAAACATTAAAAATCACCAACATCACCGAAAGGCCATATACGAAGAATAACTCTTCCTATTATATATTCATCAGCGACACACCCAACAGTAGTTGAACGGCTGTCAACTGAAACTGAACGATGGTCTCCCATAACAAATATACGATTGTCAGGAACCTGATATGGAAGTTCAATATCACATTCTCCGAAAGCTTTTTCAGTAAGATAAGGTTCATCCAATACCTTGCCATTCAGATATACAGTGCCATCTTCTTTAATATCAATAACATCTCCGGCAATTCCTATAACACGTTTAAGCAAGATTTTGTTATTGAAATAAAAAGCAACGACATCACCACTCTTAAAATTACTTCTCTTACTACATATTACAAGTTCATCATTCATCAATGTAGGAGCCATACTAGTACCTGTAACACGAAGAACCGGAAGAAATAACATAGAAATCAACACTGCAACTGCTGCTACAACTATAAGAGAAGAAACAGTGCTATAAAGCATACGATGATAATCCTTTTTGTATTTTATACGCCTCATTTCATAAGCAAGCTGTTCAGAGGTAGGCAAATCTTGTTTATTAAACTCATTCATAACCTAATCACAGCTCCGTTTCCGAATTATTTTCAGTAACTATTACATCTTCTGTACAAAGCGGAACAGTTTCTGAAATTTCTTTTGAATGGCTTAGACATTCTTTAACAGAGATTTTAATAGTATCAGTAATCTGTTTTAAAAAATCATCAGAAACAAAAACGGAATTTTTAGGATTATCTGTATTTTCTGAATCCCCAGAATTATTTGAATGTTGTATAAAAGATTCAATACGCTGTTTCAGTACTTCGTTTTCCTGTTTAAGACTTTCTATTTCCTTTTGCAAATAAAATAATATTTCAAGCAGTTCAGGACGTTTAAGTCTGCGTAATTCTTTATCCGTCATTTCAAAGCTCCTTTAAGCCGTTTTTATTTCAAAGTGGAATAATCCTGTGAACTACCCACTGTTTAAAGCCAATTGGATTCCTGCTTCTACGACCTCGTAACCTCAGTCTCCACAGGCGTAAATTCGGACAGTCCCTGCCCTATATTTATTAAATATTATTTTTTACTGTCAACCTTAACTCACCATATGAAACAAGTAGGATTTTGGTTAACAATATTTCAGAACTTCTAATATATATTATTTTAATCTAAAACCCAAAAAAAGTCAAGTGAATTTTGAAAAAATCTTTATAAAATATGGATTTTTGTATATTATAACAAATAGTATAAT
>CAMWNQ010000012.1 GCA_947175655.1 uncultured Clostridia bacterium
ATAATATATTATATACTTAAAATTCTTCTATGTCAACAAAAAATTTTGCATCGGCACGGAAATCAATTTTGTTGGTTAAAAAAGATAATTTCACTAAAAATGATTATTTTTTAGTAATTTTTAATGTGATTTGCTATGTCACAAATCACATAATTGATACCATAAAAAACAAGAAATTTTGAAAATTGATTTCCGTGTGAATGTGTGTTTCAAATGATTCTATTTATGATACAAGTGATATGTTTGATTTTGTAGAGTTCTACAAACTAGAATTTATTTTACTTTCATACGTAAAAAATTATGATATCCGTTTTACTCTCCTTCTTTCCTGGTTTGAAAAAATAACAGCTATTACTATGATAACTATTCTGCAAATAATCAGCACGTATTGATTACCACCTGTTGCTAATTGCGAAAAAACATTTATTAATGAATGTGTCATTACACATATCCATAAACTACTTGTTTTTGCGTATAATGCTGACAGGATGAAGCTATTAACCAATAGTCCAGCTGTAAAATCAATTACCTGTACCTGCGATAATGTACCTTCAATATAGAAATATGAAAAATGCCAAACCCCCCACGCAAAAAAGGTTATTATAGTTGATATAATATAGCTAAATCGTTCTTCCAAAATTGGTTGAAATGTATATCTCCAACCAATTTCCTCTATGCCTCCAAATAAAATGGCTTTCAAAAATAATAAAGTAGGAATATACCATATATTTATCTGAAGTTTACCCCCAAATAGAACACAGCAAAAATCTAAACTTAAGAATATAAATACAAACAAATAATTATAATATTTTTGCCATATTCCAAAAAAATCTTTTAATATGTACTTCAAACGGTACTTCTTGTATTTAACCGCAATAATAATTCCCCATAATGCAGAAGAAGTTCCACCGATTCCAATAGCAATTATTCCAATAGGTGTTGTGAAATCCACACCTATTCCATGATTGCGCAATATAAAAGTTATAATACAAACAATCCATATTTGCCCTAAAGTTCCTAACAAATAAAGGGCAATTGCATTTTTCCTGTCCATTCATGTCTCCTATAAATTGCAATTTACAGAGAAGTTGCATCTCTGCCACTTTTACTTATTATAATATGCACCTACCCCAAAAGTCAATAAAGGAGCTTATTTTTCACGGAAATCAATTTTTGTTGGTTAAAAAATATAATTACACTAAAAATGATTACTTTTGAGTAGTTTTTAATATGAAGTTTAAATTTTTAATGTGATTTGCTATGTCAAAAATCACATAATCGATACCATAAAAACAAGAAATTTTGAAAATTGATTTCCATATTGCATCTATTTTATAAAAAAACCGCCCTCCGCAAAGGGAGAGCAGTCAGTTTCAATGTAATTCAAATTATTCAGCTTCTACGTTTTTTTCAAGATAGCTTGCGATATCGCCTACTGTTTTGATGTTTTCAGCAGCTTCTTCAGGAATTGAAATATCAAATTCATCTTCGATGCTTGAGATAAGGTCTACAACGTCGAGAGAGTCAGCACCAAGGTCTTCTGTAATATTTGATTCAAGTGTAATTGTTTCAGCATCAACAGTGAGCTGGTCAGCAATGATTTCTTTAAGTTTTTCAAAAACCATAATAAAAATCCTCCGTTTAATTATATTTTGTTTTTATATTGATAGAAAAAAGGCTTATTATAAGTTGCAACTAGTTATTCTGTGAACTCGCCAATTTTTCTAAACTTAGTATAACGCTCTTTTAACAATTCGTCAATATCTTTTTGAGAAATTTCTGAAATTTTATGTGACAAAAATTCCTTAATATTTTCAGTAATTTTGTCTAAATCGTTATGAGCACCCCCGAGAGGTTCTTCAATAACCGTTTCTGCAATTTTAAGTTCAAGCATATCTTTTGCGGTTATTTTCATTATTTCACAGGCTTCCTGCTCTCTTGAAGCATCTTTCCAAAGAATGCTTGCAAAACCTCTGGGCGAAAGAACTGAATACATAGCATTTTCAAGCATAGCAAGTTCATCACATACACCAAGTGCCAAAGCTCCTCCGCTTCCCGCTTCACCAAGAACCACTGAAATTATAGGAGTACGCAAAATCATAAATTCTGCAATATTTTTAGCAATAGCTTCTCCCTGTCCTCTTTCCTCAGCAGCAACACCACAGAAAGCTCCAGGAGTATCTATAAAACATATTACAGGACGATGAAATTTTTCTGCCTGTTTTGCAAGTCTTAAAGCTTTCCTGTATCCTTCAGGGTGAGGCATTGCAAAATTGCAATTTTTATTTTCATTTATATCTCTGCCTTTTACCTGTGCTATAATTGTAACAGGAATATTGTTTAAACGTCCTATTCCCCCCATTATAGCACCATCATCACCATAATGACGGTCTCCGTGCATTTCATAAAAATCAGTAAATATAAGAGGGATATAGTCATTTATAGTAGGTCTGTTCTTATTATGTATAAGCTGAAGACACTCCCAAGCTGTTCTAGTTTCATTTTCCATAAATTTTTTTATTCCTCCGATTCAGGCAAATAACCATGAAGTTTAAGAAGATGAGAAAGTGTACTTCTCATTTTTTTTCTTTCAACAATCATATCAACAAAACCTTTTTCCTGCAAAAATTCAGCAAGCTGAAAATCATCAGGAAGTCTTTGTTTTATAGTACCTTCAATTACACGTCTTCCAGCAAATCCCACAAGAACTTTAGGTTCTGCTATTATAATATCTCCTAGAGATGCAAAACTTGCAGTTACTCCTCCTGTAGTAGGGTCAGTAAGTACTGTTATATAAAGCAGTCCTGCCTGATTATGAAGAGAAACAGCTCCGGAAGTTTTAGCCATCTGCATAAGTGAAACTATTCCCTCCTGCATTCTTGCACCGCCTGATGCAGTAAATATTACTACAGGCAGTTTTCTTTCAGTTGCAGTTTCAAATACTCTTGTAATCTTTTCACCGACTACACTACCCATAGATGCCATCATATATCTTGAATCCATAACGGCTATTATTACACGTGAACCTTTTATTTTTGCCTCACCTGTTACGACAGCATCAGAAAGGCCCGTTTTTTCACGTATCTCCTGTTGTTTTTCTTCATATTCCGGATAATCTATAGGATTACAGCTTTTCATATCCTTATCGAATTCTATAAAGCTGTCTTTATCAACCGTCATCATAATACGTTCTCTTGCAGTCACTCTGCCGTGATAATTACAATTCGGACATACTTTTACAAGCTCAACATAATGTTCTTCAGTAATAACGTTTTGACAACGGGGACACTTAAACTTTGGCTTTTCAGCGTCAGTTTTTGTATTATCATCATTAAATCGTTTTGTAACGATTTTGAATAAATCTTCAAGCATTTATATATTCTCCGCAGTTTATTTTTATTATTTCTTCTTACGTTTTTCCGTATATTCATTGAGATAGCCTATATTATATTTTCCGGTTTCAAAATCATGATTTTTTATAAGTTCAAGCTGGAAATCAACATTAGTATCAACACCATCAACTATGAATTCTGACAATGCCCATTTCATTTTAAGTATTGCTTCTTCCCTTGTAGAACCGTGTGCAATAACTTTAGCAATCATTGAATCATAATAAGGCGTTATTGAATATCCCTGATATACTGCTGTATCTATTCTTATTCCAGGGCCTCCTGGTATATTAAGAGCCTCTATCCTTCCCGGAGAAGGTCTAAAATCAAGGTCAGGATTTTCGGCATTGATTCTGCATTCTATAGCGTGACCACTTATTTTGATATCTTCCTGTCTGATATCAAGTTTTTCACCTGATGCAATTTTTATCTGTGCTTTAACAAGGTCAAAACCTGTAACCGCCTCAGTAATCGGATGTTCTACCTGTATTCTTGTATTCATTTCCATAAAATAGAAATTTCTGTCATCATCTACAAGAAATTCAATAGTTCCGGCATTGTAGTATCCGCATTGTCTTGATGCAATAAGTGCGGATTCACCCATTTTTTTACGAAGTTCAGGACTTACAACCGGACTTGGACTTTCTTCAAGAACTTTCTGATTTCTTCTTTGCATACTACAATCACGTTCACCAAGATATATTGCATTTCCATATTTATCCGCAACAATCTGTATTTCAACGTGATGCGGATTTATAAGAAACTTTTCAATATATACCGAATCATCACCAAAGAAATTTTTAGCTTCCTGTTGAGCCATAAGCATCTGATTTTCAAGTTCTTCAGGAGTATCAACACGTCTTATGCCTCTTCCTCCGCCTCCTGCTGAGGCTTTTACCAGTACCGGATATCCTGCTTTTTCTGCAATCTGTCTAGCTTCATCAAGAGTTCTGACTGCTCCCTTTGAACCCGGTATAACCGGAACACCGGCATTTTCCATAGTAACTTTTGCTTTTGCTTTGTCACCAAGCATCTCTATTGATTCATATGAAGGTCCTATAAATTCTATTCTAAATTTCTCACATAATCTTGCAAATTCAGCATTTTCTGAAAGGAATCCGAAACCAGGATGAATAGCATCAGAATTTGTTATAATTGCAGCAGATATAATTGCCTCCATATTCAAATAACTGTCTTTTGTTGACGGAGGCCCTATACATACAGATTCATCTGCAATCTGTGCGTGAAGAGCATTTTTATCAGCTGTAGAATATACGGCAACACATCTTATTCCGAGTTCACGGCAGGCACGTATAATTCTTACTGCAATTTCTCCTCTGTTGGCAATCAATACTTTTTTAAACATTATATTACTCACCTACAGCAAATGTAATTTCACATGAAACTGCTTTCTTTCCGTCTACAGTAGCAAGAGCCTTTCCTGTTCCGACAGGTCCTCTTACCTTGATTATCTCAACTTCAAGGTCAAGAACATCTCCTGGTACAACCTGCTTGCGGAACTTAGCCTTATCAATACCGCCAAAGAATGCAATTTTTCCTTTATATTCTGGTTTTGAAAGCATACATACAGCCCCTGCCTGTGCAAGCATCTCAACCATAAGAACTCCAGGAGTTACTGGATAGTTCGGAAAATGTCCCTTAAACCAGAAATCGTCTTCCTTTATATATTTTCTTGCTTTTATTTTTACGCCTACTTCCATTTCAAGAACTTCATCTATAAGAAGAAATGGGTCTCTGTGTGGGATTACTTCCATAATCTGTTCCTTGTTCATTAAAACATCTGCCATTAGTTTTTTCTTCCTTTATCTATATATTTTATATGTTTCTATCAGAAAACATCAGCCTATAATCATAATCGGCTGATCATACTCAACAGCCTGACCGCTGTCAACAAGTATATCAAGAACTTCACCATCAAAATCACTCTGAACTTCATTCATAAGCTTCATTGATTCAATAATCATAATGACATCGCCTTTTTTAACCTTGTCACCTATCTTTACAAAAGAAGGCTTATCAGGCGCAGGAGATGAATAGAAAGTTCCTACAATTGGAGACTTAACTATATTGCCCTTTACTAAGTTTTTATTATTTTCAGTATTTTCAACCACATCAGCAACGCTTGTATTCTGTGACACTATAACAGGCTGGGAATCAACAGAAGAAACTACTTTTCTTGCTCCCTCAATAACTATTTCATCATTTCCGTTTTTAATTTTTATTTTTCCAAGTTCATTTTCTTTAACTGTCCTTGCAAGACCTTTTATCTCATCAAGAGTAAGACCGCAGGATATTATTTTTTCATCCATATTTTTAACTCCATTCAATAATCAGTCATTAACTTTTTTCAGACAAATTGTAGCATTATGTCCACCGAATCCGAGAGAATTTGAAAGAGCAGATTTTACTTCCTGTTTTATATTGCCCTCAACACAATAATTCAAATCACATTCTTCGTCAGGAACTTTATATCCTACAGTCTTATGAATAAGACCTTCTTTTATAGTTTTGGCTGTTACTATTGCCTCAACTGCTCCGGCTGCACCAAGAAGATGTCCAATCATTGACTTTGTGGAATTAATCTTGACATTATATGCCTCATCACCAAGAGCATTTTTTATAGCTCTTGTTTCGTACTTATCATTAAGACCTGTTGATGTGCCATGTGCATTTATATAATCTATATCTTCAGGAGCAAGTCCTGCTTCACTTATTGCAAGACTGATTGCCATTCCAGCAGCTTCTCCTTCCGGTGCAGGAGATGTCATATGATAACCGTCACAAGTTGCACCATATCCGGCAATCTCAGCATATATTTCAGCACCTCTTGCCTTGGCATGTTCATACTCTTCAAGCACAAGTATTCCACAGCCTTCGCCAAGAACAAAACCGCTTCTTTCCTTATCAAAAGGTATAGATGCACGTTCAAGGTCAGAAGATTTTGTAAGAGCTTTCATATTACTGAATCCGCCTAATGCAAATTCAGTAACCGTACTTTCTGTTCCTCCGCATATGCATACATCAAGATATCCATCCTTGATTTTTCTGAAAGCTTCACCGATTGCGTGAGTTGCAGAAGCACAGGCTGTAACTGTTGAGAAATTAGCTCCTCTGAAACCTGTCTTTATTGAAACAGTACCGGCTGCCATATTAGAAATCATCATCGGAATATAGAATACTGATACTTTATTAGGACCTTTTTCAATATATTTGCTATGTTCCTGTTCTGTCAGTTCAAGACCTCCTATGCCACAACCTATGATTACTCCGGCTCTGTAAGGATCTATATCTTTGAAATCAGTACCGCAGTCTTTAAGAGCTTCACTTGTTGAAACAAGAGCAAATTTAGTAAATCTGTCAAGTCTTCTTGATTCTTTCTTGTCAAAACAAAGAGAATCATTATAATAATCCTCTTCATTGAAATTTTTTACTGTACCTGCAATTGAAACTCCGGTTCTTGAAGTGTCAAATTTATCCACAAATGAAAAACCTATTTTATTTTCAACTATTCCCTGCCAAAAATCATTGACATTATTGCCAAGAGGATTGACAGTTCCCATACCTGTTATTACTACTCTCTTCATCTAATTATAACTTCCTTTCTTTTACTTTTTTACATTGAAAGTCCGCCTGAAATTTCTATTACCTGTCCTGTTACGTAACTTGAGTCCGAAGATGCAAGGAATGATACAACTCCTGCGATTTCTTCAACTTCACCATATCTTTTCATTGCAATCTGAGCAAGCATTGCATCTCTCTGAGCATCTGTAAGCTTGTCAGTCATAGGAGTTTTTATAAATCCGGGGGCTACTGCATTACAGGTAATACCTCTTGAACCGAATTCCTTTGCTGTTGTCTTGGTCATACCTATTATTGCAGCCTTTGATGCAGAATAATTAAACTGTCCAGCATTTCCGTAAAGTCCTGCAACTGATGCAAGATTTATTATATGTCCGCTTCTCTGCTTCATCATAACAAGACTTACATGTTTTGTCATATTAAATACACTCTTCTGGTTTACTGCGATTACTGCATCATAACTTTCCTCGCTCATTCTTGCAAGAAGACCGTCTTTAGTAATACCTGCATTATTTACAAGCACATCTATTGAACCAAATTCGTTCTTTATGTTCTTTACCATTTTTTCGCATTCATCATATTTTGAAACATCTGCTGGAAAACATACTGATTTAACTCCGAATGCCTGACATTCTTCAGCAACCTTTTCAGCATTAACTTTGTCACTGTCGCTTGGGTAATGATTTATTGCTATATCAAATCCATCTTTTGCAAGTCTTTTTGCTATACAAGCACCTATTCCCTGAGATGCTCCTGTTATAATTGCAAGTGCCATATTTATTCCTCCAAATTATTTTTTCAATCCACGTGTTTTCGCACTACATAGAATAATAAATATTATTAAACTACACTAATTTTTATTATCTGTTAAGAAGTTTTTCAGCCTGTTCAAACATTTCCTTTACAATTTCATCACAGGTCTTAACTTCATTTATCATACCTGCAATGGCACCACAGAGGAATGAACCTTCTTCAAGATTTCCGTCCTGAACAGCTTTTCTGAGGGAACCAAGTGTAAGATTTTCAAATTCATCAGGAGTAAGAGTACCTGACTTTTCACCGTTTGCGAGCATCTTTGAAAACTTAGTTTTAACGCCTCTGCAAGGATGACCTGTATAACGTCCTGTAACAACGCTGTCTGTATCCTTTGCCTTTACAACGAGTTCCTTATAAACGGCATTTATCTGACATTCTTCGGCTGCAAGGAAACGTGTACCAACCTGAACTCCCTCTGCTCCAAGCATAAATGAAGCTGCAATACCTCTTCCGTCAGCAATACCACCAGCTGCTATAACTGGTATGTCAAGTGCATCTACAACCTGAGGAACAAGGCACATTGTAGTAATTTCACCGATATGTCCACCTGATTCAGTACCTTCCGCAACAACTGCATCAGCTCCAGCACGTTCCATTCTCTTTGCCAGTGCAACAGATGGTATTACAGGAATAACTTTAATTCCGGCATTTTTCCAGTCCGGAATATATTTACCCGGATTGCCTGCACCTGTAGTAACAACTGCTACTTTTTCATCAATAACGAGCTGTGCAAGGTCATCAGCATTAGGACTCATAAGCATTATATTTACTCCGAAAGGCTTATCTGTCATAGCCTTACAAGCTCTTATCTGTTCTCTTAAATAATCAATAGGTGCAGAACCTCCGGCAATAAGACCTATACCTCCGGCATTTGAAACTGCTGATGCAAGCTTGCTTTCAGCAATCCAAGCCATACCACCCTGTATAATCGGATATTCACAACCTAATAATTTAGTAATTCTGGTTTCCATAAATAAAATTCCTTTCAGTTCTCAAATTCTTAGTATTCAAAAATAATAGCTCCATATGTCAGACCAGCTCCGAATCCAACTATACAAACCTTATCTCCTCTTTTAATCATACCTTTTTCAAGCGCTTCATCAAAAGCAAGCGGAACTGATGCACTTGAAGTATTTCCGTTATGGTCAAGAGTAACAATAATCTTTTCCATAGAAACTTGCATATTTTTTGCTGCTGTTTCAATGATTCTGAGGTTTGCCTGATGAGGTACTATAACATCAATATCATCAGCAGTTATATTTATTTTTTTTGCCGCACCCTCAAGAGCTTTTGGAAGTGCTTTTGTAGCAAACTTATATACTTCCTTTCCGTTCTGGACAAGAGCATGCTTTCTTGATTTTACAAGGTCAACAAATCCATCATCAAACTCAGTATCATCAGCAAATTCTTCTTTTCTGTCAATACATCTTGCAAAAAGTGTTCTTGCACCACTTCCGTCAGAAGCAAGATAACTTGAATAAAGCTTATCACTTTTTTCTATAATTGCAGCAGATGCACCGTCACCAAAGAGTATACAAGTACTCCTATCAGTAAAATCAGTAATTCTTGAAAGGTTTTCGGATGCCACTACAATAGCATATTTCATATTATCTTCTGTTTCAAGAAAACGTCTTGCAGTATCAACAGCATATATATATCCTGTACAAGCTGCATTGAGGTCAAAAGCCATAGCATTGAATGCTTTTATCTCATTTTGAATAATACATGCTACACTCGGAGTATGAAAATCATTTGTTATAGTACAGCATATTATAAGACCTATATCATCAGGATTTATACCTGATTTTTCAATAGCCTTTTTGCAGGCTTCTGCACCCATATGCCAAGTAGGTTCCCAAGCTGAGATATGTCTTGAAGATATTCCTGTTCTTGTTTTTATCCACTCATCATTTGTTTCAACAAACTTAGTAAGTTCATCATTTGTAACAGACTGCTCTGGAACATAACTGCCTGTTGATATAATATTTATACCCATTTTTTAGCCTCCGCAATTTATTATTTATTCAGCAAAATTTATTTAAAAATAGTTATTGTAATATTATGAAAATTATGTTATATTATAATTATAGATATTTCTATTTTAAACTATTTTACCTTATTTTGCAATAATTTCTTGTCAGTTTAGCGAACCAAAAATAAATTATCGTGAATTTGCACAAATTTTAATGTTAAAACTCAAGCATATTGCATTACAAGAAAATTAACAATGAAAGGATTTTTTATTTATGAATATTGCATTATTTTCAGGTCAGGGCTCACAATATGCCGGTATGACTAAAGATTTATATGAATCACAGGAGTCTCTTTCAGTAATCTATGATACAGCGTCAGAAATACTTAATAAAGATATAAAAGGTTTATGTTTCAATACAGATGATACTGTTCTCGGAGAAACAATAAATTCACAGCCTGCAATTATGACAGCATCTCTTGTATGTCTCCAGTCAGCTTTGAACAGAGGATTTGTTTTCTCAGGAGTAGCAGGCCATTCACTTGGTGAATACGCAGCAATGGTTGCATCCGAAATGATTTCAATGGAAGACGGATTCCGTCTTATAAAAGCCCGTTCAGAAGCTATGGACAAAGCTGCAAAAACCAATAAAGGTGCTATGTCAGCAGTACTTAAACTTACTCCTGAACAGATTGAAGAAGTATGCAAATCTATTGATGGTTATGTTGTACCGGTAAACTATAACTCTCCTCAGCAGACTGTTATTGCTGGTACTACAGAGGCAGTGCAGGAAGCTACAGAAAAATTGACTGCACTTAAAGCAAGGATTGTACCTCTTAAAGTTGCAAGTGCATTCCATTCAGAACTTATGAAAACGGCATCTGAAGAATTCTATGAAACAGCAAAGACCATTACTTTTAAATCACCAAAAGTTAAGTATTATTCAAATGTTACAGGAAAAGAACTTACTGATTTTTCAAATATGCCTGAAATTCTTGCAAATCATATAGTATCACCTGTATTATTTACATCTGAACTCAATGAAATGGAAAAAGATGGATTCACTGAATTCTATGAATTCGGTCCTAATAAGGTTCTTACAGGACTTGTAAAGAAAACACTTAAAAATGTAAAAGCTGTTAACATTGAAAATCTCAAGACACTTGATGATAATTTCAGCTTATAATAAAAATATAAAAAAGGAGTAAGAAAAAGTTATGAATAATAAATACACTTTAATAGGACACCCTTTAGGACATTCAATGTCACCGATGATTCATGATGGACTTTTTAAAATCAAAGGCAAAAATGCTACTTATGACCTTACCGATATAGCTCCTGAAAATCTCAAAGACAATAAAGATTTTTTAAGAAGTCTTTCAGGATTCAATATAACTATTCCACATAAAGTTGCTGTTATTGACCTTATAGATGAAATGTCAGAAAGTGCAAAAAGATATAATTCTGTAAACTGCGTTGCAAATACAAACGGCAAACTTATTGGATATAACACAGATTGTGATGGATTTCTTCTTTCAGTAAAAGCTAACAATATGCCTATTGACAAAAACGTTCTTCTTATAGGCTGTGGCGGAGTAGGTAGAATGATGGCAATAGAAACAGTTTTACATAATGGAAATCTTACTATTGCATATATTCCAGAAGCTCTTGAAATGGCAGAAAATCTCAGAAAAGAAATACTCCAGAATGTTTCACCTGATGCCTGTGTAAATACAGTACCTATGGATAAAATATCAGGTTCATTCGATATGCTTATAAACTCATCTCCTGTAGGAATGTATCCTAAATCTGACAACTGTCCTATAAGTGATGAAATAATAAATAACTGTGGCTGTGCATTCGATGCTATATATAATCCAGTTGAAACACTTCTTGTAAAAAAATTCAGAGAACAGGGAAAAATTGCTGTAGGCGGTACAGCAATGCTTGTATATCAGGCTGTAAAGGCTCACGAAATCTGGAACAATGACTTCTATACAAATGATGAAGTAAATTCCATTATAAAAGAAGTGGAAAATAAGATAATTTCTGATTTTAAATAAGGGGATAAAAATGACAATATATTTATGTGGCTTTATGGGCTGTGGAAAAACAACCGTTGGGAAAATAATAGCAAAAAAGCTTGGTGTTTCATATTTTGATTCAGATGATGAAATTGTCATCAAAGAAAAAATGACAATTCCTGAAATATTTGATAAAATGGGAGAACCATATTTCAGAGAATCAGAAGCAGAAGTCATTAAAAGTTTTGTAAATCACAAATCTGTTATATCCTGCGGAGGCGGTGCAATGTTAAATGCTGAAACCGCAAAGGCAGTTTCTGAAAAAGGCGGAATTATAGTATTTATTGATGTTCCGTTTGAAAACTGCTATGAAAGAATAAAAGGCGATTCCAACCGTCCAATAGTAGTTTCAAGTACTAAGGAACAGCTTCTTGAAAGATATAATACAAGATATCCTGTATATCTGGCAAACTCATCTGTTAAAATAGACGGCGACTGTTCTCCGCTTGAAGCATCAGAAAGAATAATTTCAGCAATAAAATTTATTAATGGCTGATTACTAATATTATTGAGGTCTTAAATGAAAATTTACAATGCTAAAATATACACTATGACTGATAATTATGGTGGTATAATACACAATGGCTGGATTGAAACAAAAGGAAGTAAAATAGTTAATATCCAGTCAGGCAAACCAGAATCGATTGAAGGTAAAGATATTATCAATGCACAAGGCGGTACAATTTATCCAGGATTCATTGATGCACACACACATCTTGGTATTATTGAAGATGGTATTGATTTTGAAGGTGATGACTGCAACGAATCCTCAGAACCTTTT
The DNA here is from genome assembly GCA_947175655.1 of uncultured Clostridia bacterium. Taxonomy (GTDB): domain Bacteria; phylum Bacillota; class Clostridia; order Oscillospirales; family Ruminococcaceae; genus Ruminococcus. The sequence goes on from CAMWNQ010000012.1 coordinate 12,643, forward strand.
ACTCCTCATTTGAGAGCATTAGACGGTATAAATCCGTTTGACCGTTGTTTTAAAGAAGCAAGACAAAGAGGAATTACTACAGTTGCCTCTTGTCCTGGAAGTGCAAATCCCTGTGGAGGAGAAATAGCATTCATAAAAACAGACGGAATATTTATAGATGATATGACATTAAAAAATATAAAAGGAATTAAATTTGCACTGGGTGAAAATCCTAAAAGGGTTTACGGTGATAAATCTGAAACTCCTATGACAAGACTTGCTATAACTGCAATAATAAGAGAAGGTCTTTATAAAGCAAAACGATATATGAATGACTATAATGCATATGTTGAAGACCCTGAAAATTTTGACCTTCCCGAATATGACATGAAATGCGAAGCATTAATGCCATTACTGAAAAAAGAGGCAAAAGCTTATTTTCACTGTCACCGTGCTGATGATATATGCACAGCAATAAGAATCGCCAATGAATTTGATTTGGATTTGGTTCTTATTCACTGCACCGAAGGTTATCTTGTTACTGATATTCTGAAAAGATTTAATATTCCTGTAATTTGTGGTCCTGTAATCTGTGACAGGTGCAAACCGGAGATGAAAGGTCTTAATCTGAAAAATGCATATGAATTAAACAAAAACAATATTCTGTCTGCTGTATGTACAGACCACACAGTAATCCCTATACAGTATTTACCACTCTCGGCACAGGCTTGTCAGAAAGACGGATTATCTTTTATTGAAGCTTTAAAATCAGTAACAGTAAATCCGGCTTTAATAATGGGAGCTGATAAGTCAATTGGTTCATTGCAGATAGGTATGGATGCTGATTTACAGTTATATAGAAGAGACCAAAATCCTCTTGATTTACTTTCTCAACCTAAACTTGTTATGATTAACGGAAAAACTATTCCATTAAATTAAACAGGAGTTGATAAATTTGAAAAATAAAATTTTAGCATCAGCTTTGGGAATTTTATTATTTAGTTTAAATCAGGATTGTTCTGTAATTTCAGCCGACGAAAATTATACTTTTACTTATATTAAAAATAATAATTCTATCACTATAACCGGCGGTGAGGGTACAGGAGAAATTCTAACCATTCCTGAATATATAGATGGACTTCCTGTTACTGAAATAGCAGAAAATGCTTTTAAAGATACAGATACATTTTCTTCACTTTATCTTCCAGACACTCTTTTAAAAATAAAAGAGTCATCATTTCAAAACTGCAACAATCTGGAAACTGTATATATAGGCAGTTCTGTTTCAGAAATAGAACTATATGCATTTTCTGCCTGCAATAATCTGACTGAAATAAATGTATCTAATGACAATTATTATTTTGCCTCAGAAAACGGAAGTCTTTTCAATTACAGCAAGAGCAGGCTTATACGATATGCAGGGAAAGGCGGAAAAGTTTCTTTATACAATACCAGACTTGAAGCTATTAATGATACAGCTTTTTTTGGTACGTTAAATATAACAGATATAGAAATTCCTGATACTGTTGCATATATCGGAGATTATGCATTTGCTGGCTGTATAAATCTTGAATCAATAGATATCCCAAAAGGCACTTATTATCTGGGTAACAGTTGCTTTTTCAGCTGTACTAATTTAAAAAAGGTTCAACTGCCAGAAACCCTTAGCGGAATAAATCCTGATACATTCTGTGTATGTCCTGAATTAAGAAACATTATTATTCCGGAATCAATCTCAGAAATAGAAAAAGATGCTTTTTTTGCCCACGGAAAAAATTTAAATATATATGGATTCCAAAAAAGCAAAGCTCAAGATTATGCATATGAAAATAATATATCATTCTATCTTTTGGGAGATATAAATAAAGATGGCACTATAGATGCTTCTGATGCCTCAGATGTACTTGCAGATTATGCATATGTTGCTAGTGGTGCAACTTCAAATTTTGATGAATCTGAAAAAATCATCAGTGATATAAATATGGATGGCACTATAGATGCTTCTGATGCTTCATACATTCTAGCTTTATATGCAAAATATGCTTCAGGCGAATAAAAAGACCGTTCCTTTAAGTGCGATACTCATATAGAAACTTTTAACCATAGCATTTTTGATATTAAGTCAAAAGTGCTATGGCGTTTCTATTGACATATAACTCCTCTTGATGTATAATTTTAACAAGACAAATCGGTATTTATAGGAGAGAAGACATGAAAAAAATATTAAATATTATATTGAAAATAATGAAATGGATATTTATTACATTTTTTGTTGTCATCGTAGTTTTTTTGATTGTTCGGTTTATCGGGCAAAAAATAAATAACAGAACACCCGAGGGCGGTATAAATGAGCAAATGTATGTAGATATAAATGGTACAAAACAATGGATAAGTATTTATGGACAAGATAAAGATAATCCTGTTTTATTATATTTACATGGAGGACCGGGGTCATCTACAAGTCCCTATGATTATGCTTTTACAAGAAAGTGGTCTGATGTGTACACTGTTGTTACATGGGACCAGAGAAATTGCGGAAAAAGTTATTCTCCCGACCAGAATGATACTGTGCTGACATATGACATGATGATGAGTGATGGCATAGAAATGACAAAATATCTGTTAGACTATTTCGGCAAGAATAAGATAACACTTCTTGGCCATTCATGGGGAACATATTTAGGGAGCAACCTTGCTTTTCAGTATCCTGAGTATTATGAATGTTATATAGGTACAGGACAGCTTGTTGATTTTTATCAGAATGAAATTACTTTTAAGGAAGAAGCAGTAAAATGGGTAGAAAATGATGAAACAGGCAAGAAGCTTATTGAAAAATTAACTATTGGTGATTTTTCAATGGAATATTATGCAGCAAGAAATACCCTTATGGAAAAATACGGATATGATATATTTGCTGACGGAACAGATTATAATTTGTTATCTACACAAATATTTAATCCATATTACTCTTTTGGTGATTTTTATAAGTATATAAACGCAGATTTTAGTATATATGAAGATTTCTTAAATTCACATGAGTTTGGTAAATTCTCATTGCTTGGCAAAACCGAATATCAAGTGCCGTTTTATAATATAAACGGAGATAGAGATTATCAGACAAATTATCTGCTCGCTCAGAATTATTTTGAATCTTTAAATGCTCCCCGTAAAAAATTGTATATTATGAAAAATACTACACATGGTCTGTTAGAATCAAAATCAGAAGAATTTTCAGAAATATTGCATGAAATTGCAGAAATAGAACATCAAAATTAATGGTAATTTTATACTTATAAATTCTGATTTATGCTAATAAACCAATAATTAAAATAAGCCCGAAAGCAGTTCCAAAAACTACTTTCGGGCATTACTTCTATATGCGTATTCGTCTTACAGGAACGGTCTTTTATTTTTAACCAAGTCATTCAATAAACTCAGATATATTTACTTCAAGCTGAACGGGATTATTTTCTCCCTTTTCAGATTATGGTTGCTGATGCTATATTTTCTAAATCCTTCGTCAAAGCGACATTGTAGAATGTATAAAATACAGAGTGAATGAATACGAACATCTCTATCATAATTAAGATTATAGGTAGCTATCGCTCCGCCATATATCTAGCTATTTCATTGGCAGTTAATTTATGTACTTGTGTATTGGAGTATTCAATGTATTCTCCCATAATGAAAACTGGTGTCATTGTTTCACATATTTTGTCTTTGTTCTTCTGTAAAAATGATTGCAAATCTATATTGCTTGCAAAAATTTTATATGAAACTCTGTCGTTACTAGCTTTGATTTTATAAATGCCACATGACTTTTTCATAGTATAGTCAGCTGTGCGTAAATATAGTTTTGCAATTTCCAAGGACTTGAATGGAAAGTTCCATCGTTGCAATCCGCGCTTTGGATCGTGTTCAATACAAATACACCGCCCACAAGTTCCACATATATATTGAGTGTGATTCTTCAAACAGTCTATTGGCTTAAATAGAGGAGTAGCCCTTCTTTGGTTTGTATAACATTCTATGCACATTTTACATTTACCTCGTTAAAATATTTGTTGCTTTTATTTACAACATTTTTTTGTCTATTGCAAGGTTAGAAATGGTCTGGAATTGTCTCCAGCTCATTTTCTGATGATCGTTAGACAAATTGAAGTGTGAAACTGTATATTAATTGGACACTTTAGTGAAATCGCCAGAGTTTATACCCAGCAACCATTATTTTAAAAGAGACATTATTTTTGTAAATATTTACTGTAATTGTGTGTTCAAAAGTATAAATATATGGAAAATCATTTTCTTCAAAAAAGTAAACTAAATTTTTTTGTCTTTATGGTCAACAATCCAGTATTCACGTAATCCCTAAATTCTATATATTATATTGATACAAAAGACGTGCATTATTTTTATTGTGTATCTCCTGATATGGTTTCATTTCTTATTTCAGAACCACAGTATTTACATTTCTGTATAAATCCTACTTTAACATTGTTTGATGCCCCGCATACAGGACATTGCACTATTGAAAAACGTTCCTGTATAGTTCTTGCTCCATTATTAAGAATTATTTTCATTTCTCCACTATAATCAAGAGTGCATTTAACAAGATAACCATTTTTAAGAAGCATATTGAACTGTTTTATAACTTTATTGGCTGGCATATTAAATATTCTTGTAAGAATATCAACAGAAACTTCACCATCAGAATAATTCTCAAAAACAGCATTGAATTTCTTAGCCAAACCAGTTTTTAAAATATTGCGTATTGCAAAGATTGAAATCGGTATAAAAAACACAAGCATACCTATTGCAACTCCGAATCCCAGATGGCTGGAGCTTTCATTTATTGTAAATATTTCTATAAACAAGCCTATTGTTGAAATAAAAATGAAAGTTAAGCTTATCAAAAGAATAATTGAAAATATTATTCTTGAAATCAGAATTTTTAAAGCGGAAATATACATTATTATTTCACTTTCTTTGAAATATCATCAAGAAGTTTATCAAGAAGTTCAGCCTGTGTCATAGTACCTAAATCTCCTTCACGTCTTGAACGTACAGAAACAGTCTTTCCTTCTACTTCTTTATCACCTATAGTAAGCATTACGGGAAGTTTTTCGACTGTAGCTGAACGTATTTTATATCCTACCTTTTCGGCACGGTCATCAACAGTTACACGGATACCAGCAGACTCAAGTTTTTCTGCAAGTGCATTGCAGTATTCAAGATGACGGTCTGCAACAGGAATAATTCTCACCTGTTCAGGAGCAATCCAAAGCGGTAAAGCTCCTGCATAATGTTCAATCATATATGCGAGTGTACGCTCATAACATCCAAGAGATGTTCTATGGATAATATAAGGACGTTTTTTAGTACCGTCAACATCAACATATTCCATACCGAAACGTTCAGCAAGAAGCATATCAATCTGAATAGTAACAAGAGTGTCTTCTTTTCCATAAACATTTTTATACTGAATGTCAAGCTTAGGACCATAGAATGCTGCTTCATCAATTCCTATTTCATATTTTACATCAAGATGGTCAAGAATTTTTGCCATAACAGCCTGTGCTTCTTCCCACTGTTCAGAAGTACCCTCATATTTATTATTAGGATTTGTAGGGTCCCACTGTGAAAATCTGAAAGTACAATCATCAAGAAGCCCGACAGTTTCAAGCATATATTTAGCAAGTTCAAGACAATCTTTGAATTCCTGTTCGAGCTGGTCAGGACGAAGTACAAGATGTCCTTCAGATATTGTAAACTGTCTTACACGAATAAGACCGTGCATTTCTCCGCTGTCTTCTTTTCTGAAAAGAGTTGAAGTTTCACCAAGTCTCATAGGAAGGTCACGATATGAACGCTGTCTGTTGAGGTATACCTGATACTGGAAAGGACAAGTCATCGGACGCATAGCAAAACATTCCTTAGTTTCATCATAAGGGTCTCCAAGAATAAACATGCCATCAAGATAATGATCCCAGTGACCTGAAATTTTATAGAGTTCTCTCTTAGCCATAAGCGGAGTTTTTGTAAGAAGATAACCGTGTTTCTGCTCAACATCTTCAACCCATCTCTGAAGAAGCTGTATAACCCTTGCGCCCTTCGGAAGCAGTATCGGAAGTCCTTGACCTACTACATCAACTGTTGTAAAATATTCAAGTTCACGTCCGAGCTTATTATGGTCACGGAGTTTTGCTTCTTCACGTCTTTTAAGTTCTTCTTCAAGTTCTGCATTCTTTGGATATGCAGTACCATATACACGTGAAAGCATCTTATTTTTTTCTGAACCTCTCCAGTATGCACCAGTACAGGAAATGAGTTTGAATGCTTTTACAGGTGCAGTAGTCATAAGATGAGGGCCGGCACAAAGGTCAATAAAATCGCCCTGTTTATAGAATGAAATAGCTTCGCCCTTATCGGAATGTTCTTTACAAAGTTCAACTTTATAAGGTTCGTTCATTTCCTCGAGTTTTGCAACAGCATCGATTGGAGAAAGTTCAAACTGTTCAAGTGCAAGACCTTCTTTTACAATTTTTTTCATTTCTGCTTCAATAGCATTAAGTTCTTCCTGAGTAAAAGGCTTTTCAACATCAAAATCATAATAAAAACCATTATCAATAGCAGGGCCTATTGCAAGTTTTACATCAGGATAAAGTCTTTTTACAGCCTGTGCGAGAATATGTGAAGCAGTATGCCAAAAAGTTTTTTTACCTTCAAGAGCATCAAAAGTACATACTTCAAAATCACAGTCACTGTTAATTATTGTTCGGAGGTCTTTAACTTCACCATTAATTTTTACACAACATGAAGCCTTATAAAGACCCATTCCTATGCCTTTGATAATTTCACTAGCAGGCATTGCAGATTCAATTTCACGGATACTTCCGTCTTTAAGTTTGAGGTTAATCATTTTAAAAATCTCCTTTATTAAATTAAATATTACTTTATAAAAACAAAAAAGTCCCAGAAACTGCAAATACAGTTAAAGGGACGACAAAAAAGACGTGATTCCACCCTGATTCACACGAATTATAAATTGATAAATATAAATCGTATCTCATTAGCTCTGTAACGGGAGCGACCGCTGTTTATTAGACAGACTCCGAGGTGGTATGCATAATCCATATAATTGTATAAAGCCTTTCACCATACAGCTTTTTCTCTGTAACAATTCTGACAGGACAGCCTTCCTCATCAACGTTTTAAAATTTTAATTTTCAATATTATATCATACTATTTTATGTTTGTCAAGCGGAAAATTCAATATTTCAAAAAATAAGAGAGCATTACAAATAAACAAACACACAAATGACACTTAAAATAATCAAGTCAAAATAAATATTTTATAATCATTTAACTTTTAACAT
>CAMWNQ010000013.1 GCA_947175655.1 uncultured Clostridia bacterium
ATTCATATATTTATGGTATAATTTATAAATAATAATTATGTGAAAAGGAGATTTTTATAATGAAAATCAAGAAAATTATGGCTGGACTTATTGCAAGTATAACAGTTATAACTTCAGTTCCGTGCTGTATTAATATTATAAAAAAATCCGTCATTTATTGTCAGTGCTGTATATGGTGAAACAGGAACATATCAGAATTTAACATATAAAAAATATGATGGTTATATAGAAATTACAGATTGTGATGAATCTGCTGTATCTGTTGATATTTCTAGTGAAATAGAGGGTTGGCTCGTTACATCAATTGGATATTATGCATTTGACGGATGTGAAGATTTAATAGAAATAACAATTTTAAATCCAAACTGTAGGATGTCAGATTTAAAAATTTCTGAAGAAACTGTTATATATGGTTATTCAGATTCAACCGCCCAGAAGTACGCAGAAAAAAATGGCAATAAATTTGTTGAAATTGAAAATAATGCCGGCAGTTCAATCACTACTACATTCACAACTATAACAACCACACTAACAACTACGACTATGAGGACAACAAAAATTACAAGTTCAACGATATCAACATCAACTGATATTATTAATGAGAAAAAAGGCGATTCTAACGACGATGGTCTGATAGATGTAGCAGATGTAGTTGCAATATCAGCATATGTAGGAAATCCAGAAGCAAATCCGCTTGATGCACAAGCTATCAAGAATGCTGATGTACATAATATAGGCGACGGAATAACTGCAAATGATGCCCTTATGGTTCAGCAGTATATTGCAAAGATAATTGACAATTTATAATTCATAATTATAAATTATGAATTAATCTGAGTATGCATATAATAATATAAATAAAAAATAATGGAGCAGGATATATGACAGATTTACTTGTAAGGCTATTTATAAAAGATGCTGAAAAAACAGATAATTTAAAAGTTCGTCAGTCATATGGAGCATTAAGCAGTGCAGTAGGACTGGCAAGCAATATATTTCTTTTCATACTGAAATATATAATGGGAAGTATATCGGGTTCTATTTCAATAATATCAGACGCATTTAATAATCTTTCCGACAGCGGAGGCTGTATAGTTACATTTCTTGGATATAAAATGGCATCAAAGCCGGCAGACAAGGGACATCCATTTGGTCACGGAAGGGTTGAATATTTGACATCTTTAATCTTATCAGTAATAATAATGCTTGTAGGTTTTGAGTTATTCAGGAGTTCAGTTGATAAGATTATAAATGCGGAGAAAGTCAGATTCAGTCTGATAGTTTTAATATCACTTATTTTATCTATAATGATAAAATTATGGCTTTCACTGTTTAATATCAAACTTGCAGATAAAATAAATTCATCAGTAATGAGGGCGACAGCACAGGATAGCCGTAACGATGTTATTGCAACATCTGCAACAGTAACAGCACTTATATCATCAGTTTTTACTAATTATCCGATAGATGGTATAATGGGGGTTATAGTATCTGTATTTATATTAAAAACAGGATTTGATATAATAAGAGATACTCTTGATGACCTGATAGGTAAACCTGTACCAGATGAAGTAATTGAAAATATAAAAGACTGCATTTTATCTGATAATGATATAATTGATATTCACGATATTGTAATACACAATTATGGTATTACTAAGATGATAGGAAGTTGTCATATAGAAATAGATAGCAATATGAATTTCAAAGATGTTCACGAGATAGCAGACAGAACAGAAAGAAAGATATTAAGTGAGTTAAATATATCAGTTACAATTCACCCTGACCCTGTAGATATCAATGATGAGAAGACAAAAGAATGCAGGGATATAATAAAAAACATCATTTCATCAATAGATAATTATGAGCTTTCAATACACGATTTCAGAATAGTAAACTGTCAGGATTATAAAAATCTTATTTTTGACATATCAGTACCATATGAATGCAAGATTTCAGATGATAAAATAAAAAGATATATTGACCATTCGCTTTCAAGACTTGATGAAAAATATAATACTATAATTACTTTTGACCGGTAAATATAATCAAGGCGGACTTTTTTTAATAAAGTCCGCCTGTATTTTTATATATTAACCAAGAATTACATTTATATCATTTAAATCATTAAGCTTGTCAGCAGGAATATAATTTGAATCAAGTTCAATGCCATTGAGTGTAACAGATTTTACACCACTTTCAACGTGAGCAGAGTTATCGAAATTGATATTAAGCTGTTTGCCTCTGAAATTTTTACAGATTTTAAAGCTGTCCCATTCTGAAGGAATTGACGGTGAAATTTCAAGACCGTGAGCATCGGGACGCATACCGCATATACCTTCGATACAGCCAACCATAACTGTGGAAGCGGTACCAGTAAGCCAGTGAACGTGGGAACGTCCCTCATAAGGAGAAGCCTTGCTTTCAGTGAACTGTCCGTGAACATAAGGTTCCATAATTCTTATTTCAGCCTTATCATTCATAGAAGCAGGAGAACTTTCAAGGAAGTATTCAAAAGCTCTGTTGCCGTGACCGAGAAGAGATTCAGCAAGAATCAACCAACCCTGAGACTGTGAGAAAATACCACCGTTTTCCTTTGTATCATCGTTGAATATATGCATAAGAGCACCATCAAAGTAGTGATTTTTGTAAGGAGGTTCAAGGAGTTTTGCACCATAAGGAGTATTAAGAATATTATGAACACTGTCCATAGCCTTTTCAGCCTGTTCATCAGATGCGAATTTTGAAATTACACTCCAAGACTGTGGATTAAGCCACATATTAGCTTCTGGGTCTTTTTTTGCACCAACAATAACACCATCTTCACGGATACCTCTGATAAATCTGTCATCGTCCCAGCATTTTTCAAGAGAATCAGCCAACTTGGATTTAACATCATCAATATATTTTAAATATTCAGTATCATTTTTTGAAACAGCCATATCTTTTATAACATTCATAGCATAATAAAGCTGAAATGCAACAAATGTAGACTCACCTTTAGCACCTAATCTGAGACAGTCGTTCCAGTCAGCATGAAGACCAGCAGGCATATTGTGATTGCCGAGATGTTCCATAGAAAACTGAATAGCCTTTTTAAGATGTTCATAAACTGTATCTTCACCGCCGTTTGCATAAACGATTACTTCATCAAGGAATTTTTCGTTACCGCTTTCACTTATATACTTAACGATAGTAGGGAAGAGCCAGAGAGCATCATCAGCACGATATGAAGGATGTCCAGTTTCCTTTACATAATCAGGGTCATCAGGAGTATTTTCGTGACCGGCATTATGATTGAATTTAACTAATGGAAGTCCTCCGCCGTTATCAACCTGAGCAGAAAGCATAAAGCGTATTTTTTCACATGCCATTTCAGGATTGAGATGTATAATACCCTGAATATCCTGAACTGTATCACGGTAGCCATAACCATTTCTGAGACCGCAATAGATAAATGAAGCAGCTCTTGACCATACAAAAGTAATGAAGCACTGATAAGCATTCCATACATTAATCATATTATTGAATTCTTCTGAAGGAGTTTCAACCTTGAAGTTTTCAAGCTGACCATGCCAGTAATTTTTGAGCTGTGCAATTTCAGCATCAACTTTTCCGTTTTCTTTATATTCATTAAGAATAGCATCAGCTTCTTCATTATTTCTTTGACCAAGAATGTATATAAGTTCAATAGTTTCACCAGATTTTAAATTTATGTCAGACTGTAAAGCTCCGCAAGAATTTGAATTGTAATTCATAGAATTATCGCATTTTCCATTTTCAACAGCAACAGGATTTGAATAAGTTCTGTAAGAGCCGATAAAGTTTGAAAGATTTCCGCAGGATGCATTTACTTCTGCACCAACCATACCGAAGAATCTTTCTCTTATATCTTTTTCACTGTTTTCGCTTATTGTTTGCATAATCTTATTTTTTTCAAATCTTGTTTTTGAGATAAAGAGAGAATACTGGAGATTAACTTGGTCTTGTTCATAGTTATCTTCATTTGTAAATTCAACAAATCCGAAAACTGAAAGATTTCTTGTAGAATTACTGTTGTTTGTAATTTTTGTACGCCATACTTCATAGGTCTTTCCATAAGGAACATAATAAGATGTTTCTGATTTTATATCATTATATTCAGAAGAAATAATTGTATATGCAGTACCGTGACGGCATTCTGATTTATACTTATCAAGAGGCTTTCCTACAGGTTGCCAAGAAGCTGACCAGTAATCATTAGCATCATTGTCTCTTATATATATGTATCTGCCGGGGAGTGCCATATTTGAATTGAAACGGAAACGTGAAATACGTCCGTTAGCACCGGATTTAACAAAACTATAACCGGCAGCATTATTTGAGATTATTGCACCGTATTCAGGGTCTCCGAGATAGTTTACCCACGGAGCAGGGGTATCAGGTCTTGTAATAACATATTCTTTGTTTTCAAGGTCGAAAAAGCCATAATTCATAGAATGAAAGCCTCCTAAAAAATTTTTTTGCAATAAAGCTATAGTTATTATATCATTGATTTTCAGATTTTTCAAGTAAATTACGAAAAAATAAGTGAAAATCAATAAAAAACAGCCGTCACAAAAAACGGCTGTTCAAAGCAAAAATTATTTAATGGATTTTTCAAGCCATACTCTTGCAACGTCAAGAGCTTCATAGAGACCGCCTTCACATTTTGCAGTTTTAATGACGTTTACTGGATTTGTCGCCATCTGATAAATCTGAACTTTTTCAGGAATTTCAGTATCACCTATTTTTTTTGTAGTAAGGATTTTGAGGTTTATTACAAAAGGGTCACACATAAATCCATAGTAAATTTCTTTTTTACTTCTTACAAGCGGATAGCCCTTATACATAAAAAAATTCATTTATAAAATCTCCTTTCAAATATTTTTTAAATTATTTCCACGTTCTTATATACTCCTCTCCGGTGTCGATTCTTTCGATGTTTTCAAGAAGAGTATCAACATATGATTTGCTACAGATATATCTGCATTCACCATCAATAACAATAAGGCTTCTGAGAGCGGTATCATCATAAAATTCAACGGTGTAAGTTTTTTCAAGATACCTGTCAGTGACGTTTACAACAGCGGACGGTTCTTTATCCGGAACAGTTCTGTCGAGAGCGAATTCTTCACCAGGGGTATCTAGAAGGAATGAATAGAAAAGTCTGAAACGTTCATATTCAAAATCTTCATTATTTTTCTGTACTTTCATGTTTTCTTTTGAAGAGCCTTCACATTCAAATGTAATAACATCACTGTTTTTTCCGCTTACAATTAATTTTTCTATATCCCATACATTTGAACCAAAGACGGTTTTTGATGCAAAGTCCACAGGCTGAACAGTACCCCATACAGCGGATTCGGTTGATATTTTATAAATTATTTTATTTCCCTCAAGCATTACATAATGATATTTAAGAGCATCATCATCAGTAAAAGGCTCGCTCATATAAAGAGTATAGTTATTATTGTCATTGCATTTGAATTCAACAGTACAGAAAGGAGATTTCAAACCAGCTTCTGCAATATCATTTTCATCAGGGTGTACAGCATAAAAATCATCAGCAGTAAGTCCAAAAAGACCATTAGTGACTTTTATTGAACGTTCAACACTTAAATAAGAGAATATTGGCTGTGTCATAATATGAGCAGCAGAAGTTCCGCCATTATAATTATCATCATCTGATTTTTCATCATATTCAATCAGTATATCATAATCAATATCATCACGTTTAATATTTATGCTGTTGACAATCGGATAATTATCTTCTGGCGGTTCTTCAAAAACGATTTTAGATACAAAGTCATTTTTTTGAAGACGGTAATTGTTCAAAAGACTTGTTGCAACAGTATATACTGTGTTATCGCCGTCAAGCATAAAATAGGTATTTTCTGATAAAGGCGATACATCTCCTATATAGAATTTTACTGTTTCGCCTGAATCGTAATGAAGAACAGCGGTGACAGGTTCATCAAAGCCATATTTTTCAGTATCAGAATCAGTACAGTCTTCAGCTACAATTGTATTTGACCTTACATCACCCATATTATTGGAGAGAGTCCAGAGAATAGAAGTATCAAGAAGAAGGTCTTCATATCCTTCAATAGTATATAAAGTTCTTCCGAAGTCGCCTGATTCTTCGGATTTTTTCAGACGTAAAAGATTAAAACTGCCTGATGTATTAGTGATTTCTATTTTATTAATATCATCAGGATTTTTATGAATCAGTTCAGTTCCTCCAGAAGATTCGGAAGATTCAAATGAAGAAACTTCTTCCGGTTCATTATCCATAAAGACTTTCCAGCATACTGCACCTCCGCCCAGTACAACAAGAACCGAGCTGAGAGCAATAATACTTTTAATTGATTTTGTCATTTATTTTTTCTCCTTATGAATACAACGATACCGCATATAACAACTATTCCTGGAATTACATAAATAACAGCAATTCTGAGTGCGGAAAGCTGACTTTGATTGACGGTAATGAAAATTTGCTGTAAATTTTTCTGAGGAATAACAAAACTGCTGTCTTTGCCTGTGATGTCGTTTATGGTATTAAGAATAAAGTTTGCATTGTTATAAGCAGTAGTCTGAGCAATAATATTCGGGTCTGTAAGCATCATAGCGCCAATAACCATAAGATTGCTTTCATAGACATCGAACTGTTCAGCATGCATTCTTGTTGAAATTGTAACAATATTGTTCATGCCCTTTTCAGAAGCAGTTGACTTGTCTGTTGCAGTTTCAAGAGAGTTTCTGTATGAAGATGAATTTGATTGTAATATAGCTTTTGTATCTACATCATTGTTTTTGTTTGCTATAGTTATAGCTCTTGAATAAGGAGCAATAACCGGAAGAGCTTTATTTGAAAGCATATTCAATATATCATCATCAGTAACATTCATAACTGGAGAAATTACCTGACCAGCAGATGCAGTACTTACATACTGTGTATTTTCATCATCAAATACAAGTGAATCTTCTACTTTTATATTCCATTTTTCAAGGAATTCGTTGAGATTAGGCATATCAGCACTTACAATACTTGCAACATATATAATATTCTTCTGATAATTTCCGTCATTATAAAGGAAATCTTCAAGTTTGGAAATAGCATCTTCAGTAAAGTCTATTTCAGGACATGCAATAATAAGAACATCATAATCATCAGGTGAAAGTTCATCAGTAGCGATATCAACATCTTTCATATCATATCCGTTATTGCTTAAAAGGGAATAGAGTTGAATGATTGAGTTATAAGAAGTCTGACTGAAAATAGCCTGACTGTTCATTCTGTAAATCATACCTGCACTTACAGGATTAGCATCAGTAACGGACATAATTGCAGAAGTTATAGAGCTTTCGCCAGTGAATATAACACCACTGTCATTGGCGGAAGCATACTGTGAATTATTCTGACTAAAAAGACTGTTGAATCCTAATACTTTTACATTGTCATCAGAGCATACAACAATTTGCTGAGATGATATATTTCCCTCATAATTTTTTGTATACTTTGAAATAGCATCAGGATTTTTTTCAACATCAATATATTTTATTTCGATATTATCCGCATACATTTTGTATTTATCAAGAAACTGCGGAATAATTTCAGTAGGAATACTTCTGTAGGTATCAGTAAACACATATCCACCACTATTAAGTTCTTCTTCTGTAAGAGTTACGGCAATTTCTACTTTTTTATCCATATCTTTAAGAAAATCTATGCTTTCCTGACTTAGTTCGTATCTTTTATCCTGTGTAAGGTCAAATTTTACTGGGTATTTATTTGTAATCATAGACATTATCAGATTCAGAACAATGACAATTGCCAGAACTATTGTAATCGTTACAGCAGAAATAGTACCGTATTTGAATTTTTTCATAAATTTTGATTTATTTTTCATTTTCAGATTCCTTTCAGCAAGATTTAGCTCCAGCGTTTTTTCTCAAAAACTCTTACTGTCAAGAAGTTAAAGACAAAAGCGACACTAATATAAAATACAATACTTGAGAGATTGAAAATACCTCTTGTAAATTCGATATATCTTGTATAAAATGAAAGGGACATAAGAGCATTTTTTATAAAATCGATATTTATAAGAGCTGCTATCTGGTCAATGAGATAGAGAACTATAAGAACAAGAAAACTTGTAACAGCAGAAGTAATCTGATTTTCTGTGAGTGAGGATATGAAAACGCCTACAGCAATGAATGCTGAACCTAAAAGAAACATTGAAAGGAAATTGGATATTACCATACCCCAGAGAACAGTTCCGAAATAGCTTAAAATAAAAGCATATACAAGAGTAACACATAAGCCTATTGTATAAAGAGTAAGAGCAGCAAAATATTTTCCGAGAACTATTCCCCAGAGACTTACAGGAGCAGTCAGAAGTCCTTGGTCTGTTTTTTGTTTTTTCTCCTCACTGAGGAGCTTCATAGTAAGAACCGGAATCAGTATAACTACTATCAGGAATAAAGCACCGAACATTCCTGACATATCCGTAGTTGCCTGTAAAAGAGTGCCGGCAAAAAAGAAATATCCGGAAAAGAGAAAGAATGATGTTAAAAAAACATAAGCGATACTTGAGGAGAAAAAGCTTTTTATTTCACGTCTGTATATTGCACCCATTATTTTTCGCCTCCGTTATTGTTATTATCTTCTTTATTCAAATTAATATGATTAACTTTATTATCATTATTATCTGTATTATTTTCATCTTTTGGTATTACAATACCTTCGCCCATAGTAATTTTAAGGAATATGTCTTCAAGGGTGAGTTCTGAAAGCTGAAGCATAAGAATATTCCAGTTTTTCTCTGTGCATATTTTATTCAGTTCACGTCTTATATCAATACCTTGTTCGGATTCTATATCATAGTCATAAATTCCTTTTTCACGTTCCATATCAGCACGCACATATTTAACGCCTTTGATACTTTTTATGGTTTCAACTATTTTAGGTTTATCAGCAATGGTTTTTGTATTTCCTTCAATACGTGCAGTAATTCTGTGCTGGTTTGTGATATTCTGTGAAATTGAATCAGCAGTGCCATCAGCAGCGAGAACACCTTTATTTATAATAATGATTCTGTCACATACAGCCTGAATTTCTGAAAGTATATGAGAAGACAGTATTACAGTATGACCCTTTCCGAGTTTTTTTATAAGAGTACGAATTTCAATAATTTGTTTAGGGTCAAGACCAACAGTAGGCTCATCAAGAATAAGTACAGGTGGATTTCCTATAAGAGCCTGTGCAAGACCTACACGCTGCCTGTAACCTTTTGAAAGATTTTTAATAATTCTGTTTTCAACATCTGTTATCTTACAAAGTGAACAGACATCTTTTATATGTGATTTTCTTGGCTGTTTGCATTTTTTTAAATCAAACATAAAATTAAGGTATTCGCTGACTGTCATATCAACATAAAGGGGAGGGATTTCCGGAAGGTATCCTATATTTTTCTTTGCTTTTGTAGGTTCTTCAAGAATATCGGTGCCATTTATAAGAACCTGTCCTGAAGATGAGGATATATATCCAGTCAATATATTCATAGTAGTGGATTTTCCTGCACCGTTAGGACCTAAAAATCCGAGAATTTCACCTTTATTTACTTTAAAGCTGATATTGTCAACTGCTTTTTTGTCGCCATAGAATTTAGTAAGGTTTTTAACCTCTATCATTTTCTGATATTCCTTTCTTTGGAAATTTAAGCATATATAAATAAAGTTTCAGGTTATTTCGGGGACAAAAAATGCCCCCTCTGATTTAATTTTATAATTTATATGTGATGACATTGTGAAAATACAGCGAAATTATACAGACAGCTTTTCTATACCCTTTTTAATTCTGTCAACAGTATCATTTTTTCCAAGAATAGCACAAAGTTCAACTCCACCGCCAGGAGTAAACTGTTTTCCTGAAACAGCAGTTCTCAGAGGCCATAAAAGCCAGCCATTCTTCACTTCAAGTTTTGCTATGAGGTCAAATAATGCTGTATGGATTGATTCAACGTTCCAGTCTTCAAGATTTTCGAGAACAGGAAGAAGAGCTTTAAGAGCTTCAAGTGAAGTTTCCTTATTGGTCTTCATTTTCTTATGACAATACATATCAGTATCATAATCAGGAAGTTCATCGATGAAATCCACCTGTTCAGGAACATCAGTAAATAATTCTGTTCGTGGCTGGAGTACAGATGCAAGAAGCGAAAGATTTATATCTTCTCTTTTTACAGTCTGTCTGATATATGGAGTTATGATGTCAAGGAATTCTTCCGAAGTCATTTTTCTGATATATGAAGCGTTTATAGCTTTAAGTTTTACAGGGTCAAAAATAGCCGGAGATTTTGAAATTCCACTTACATCGAATTCCTGAACAAGTTCATCAAGTGTAAATACTTCCTGTTCTCCCTTAGGAGCCCAGCCAAGGAGAGCTATAAAATTCACAACAGCTTCTTTAAGGTATCCTTTTTTAAGCAAATCTTCAAAGGATGCATCACCATTTCTCTTTGAAAGCTTTGTAGTCTGGTCTTTCATAACAGGGGAGCAGTGTATATATTTAGGAACTTCCCAGCCGAAAGCCTTGTAGAGAAGATTATATTTTGGTGCTGATGAAAGATATTCGTTACCTCTTACAACGTGAGTAATTCCCATAGTATGGTCATCAACTACATTAGCAAAATTATAGGTAGGCATACCGTCTGTTTTTATTAAAATCTGGTCATCAAGAGTTGAATTTTCAACAGTAATATCACCGTAAACTTCATCGTGGAAAGTAGTAGTACCTTCAAGTGGCATTTTCTGACGGATTACATAAGGTATACCAGCATCAAGTTTTTCCTGTATTTCTTCTTTTGAAAGATTACGGCAGTGTCTATCATACATAGGAGCGATATGTGAAGCCTCTTGAATTTTCTTTACTTCATCAAGGCGTTCCTTATCACAGAAGCAGTAATAAGCGTTGCCGTTTTCAACAAGCTGGAGTGCATATTCTTTAAACATACTCATTCTTTGTGACTGTATATAAGGTCCGACAGGACCTCCGACATCAGGACCTTCATCCCATTGAAGTCCGGTCATTTTAAGAGTATTATATATAACATCAACAGCACCTTCAACATAGCGTTCTTGGTCAGTATCTTCGATACGGAGAATAAAATCACCGCCATTTTTCTTTGCAATCAGATAAGTATAAAGTGCAGTTCTTAAATTTCCGATATGCATATATCCTGTAGGACTTGGAGCAAATCTTGTTCTTACTTTTTTCATTTCTGACATTTTTATTAATCCTTTCTGTTTTTATATTTATTTATTTTTAACTGAATCTATATCCTTAAAGATTTGACTACGCAGTTCCTGAACGGAAGCGAACTTTTTTTCATCACGTATAAATCTTTTTAATGTCACTTTTATATTTTTTCCATAAATATCGTTACTAAAATTCAGAATATGGGTTTCTGAAAGTGGTTTGACTTCTGCACCGACCGTAGGCTTGATACCAATATTGGTAATTGATTCATATAATATTCCATCTATTTCAGTAGATGACTGATAAACGCCTTTTTTCGGTACAAGCTGATTTGGTTCAAAAACTTGATTTATAGTCGGAAAATTCAGGGTTCTTCCAAGCTGTCTACCGTGAACAACTTCTCCATCAATATGATAATCACTGCCAAGCATCAAATTTGCCGACGATATATAACCAATGCTGATAAGTCCACGTATTTTTCTTGAAGAAACGATTTCATTCTGTAATTTTATGTTATCAGCGATTTTTACTTTGAAATCATATTTTTTGCCTAGTTCAGAAAGTTCACGGATTCCGCAGGAAGCTCTTTTTCCAAATTTAAAATCGTTTCCGCAGATAACATATCCAGCATTTACTTTTTTAATCAAGATTTCACGGACAAATTCTTCTCCGTTCAAATCCTTGATAGTATTAAAATCCTCACTGAAAATTTCCTTGATGCCAAGGTCTTTTATGATGGATTCCTTTTGAACATCAGTATATATATATTCAATTGAACGTCCCTGTTTTTCGCTGAGGCTGGAGTTTTTAAATGTAAAAACCGATGGAATAAATCCATATTTCTCAAGCTGAACGGGATATTTTATAACTTCTCTGTGACCGAGATGCACACCGTCAAAAAGTCCAAGAGCAACAGCCCTTATTTTCATATCGTCACACCTTTATATTTATTTTTTATTTATGCAAGATTTTTGTCAACTCTCAGAATATTATTTTCCTTATCTGTAAGAGCAGTACCTATAAAGTGCCCGTCAAATCCATATATTCTATAGATGTTAATGTCATCTGAAATATTATTGATTCTGGACAAATCAAGTTTTACTCCATTTTTATAAAGTTTTGTCTGATGCTGATTAAGCTTTATTTCGGGAAGACTTCTGAATGCATATTCAACAGGTATAATCAAATCTTCAATACTGCCATTATTGCAGGCGTTCTGTACCTGTTCAAAAGTAAAGCATTTATCAAGAGTGAATCCACTTGATGAAAGTCTTACAAGAGAAGTCATAATACCACCGCATTTAAGAGCGTCACCTATATCATTTATAATAGTTCTGATATAAGTACCTTTTGAACAAGATATAAACAATGTGCCTGTCTGTGATTTTTCATCAAAACTTTCAAGCCTTATTTCATTTATAGTAATTTCACGTTTTTTTCGTTCAACCTCAATGCCTTTTCTTGCCAAATCATAAAGACGTTTTCCGTCAATCTGAACGGCTGAATACATTGGGGGAGTCTGCATAATGTTTCCCATAAACGAGGGTAAAACATCAAGTATCTGGGATTCAGAAATCCTGATATCATATTTGGCAGTGATTTTTCCTGTAGAATCCTGAGTATCTGAAGAAACTCCGAGCCTGAATTCTGCACGGTAGCTTTTTTCATTGTCAGGAAGCATATCACAGGCTTTTGTTGCTGTACCGATAAAAACCGGAAGAACTCCTGTTGCCATAGGGTCAAGAGTTCCTGAATGTCCCAGTCGTCTTATTTTAAGAATTCCCCTAAGTTTTGCAATAACATCAAAAGAAGTGAAATCTTTAGGTTTATTCATACAGAGAATTCCGTTCATTTTTCAAGACCCTTTCTTACAGCATCTATAAGAGACTTTTTTACATTGTCAAGATTTCCGGTTATTTTACAGCCTGAAGCCTTGATATGACCACCACCACCAAAAGATTTGCATATTTCTGAAACATTTATATCATTTGCGGAACGCATAGAGATTTTATATTCATCATTTGTACCGCCCTTTATAGTTATGCCTACTTCAACACCTTCAGCCTGTAATGATATTGCAGTAAGACCGTCCAAATCATCAGGAAGTAGATTATTTTCTTTGACCATATCATCTGTAACACATATTATAGTAAGTTTTCCGTCAAGATGATATTCCATATTTTTAATAACAGTACTTTCCATTTCAAGTCTTTTCTTTGATTTGACATCAAACATTTCACGGTTTATTTTAGCATAGTTAAGCTTGTGATGACGCATAATTTCAGAGATAATCTCGTGAGTTTCCGCACCAGCACTTTCAAATTTGAAACAGCCCGTATCAGTTGCTATGCCAGTATAGATACAACCTGCGGAATAATCTGAAAGCTCAATTCCCATTGTACAGGCAAGCTTGTAAAGAACCTGACAGGCAGCAGCGGAATCTGATTCAAGAAGAGTACGTTCTGCATAATCCTTGTTTGAGATATGATGGTCAATACATAGATTTATTTTATCTCCATAAATTTCTGCATATTTTCCCATAAGCTTTGTATCGGCAATATCAACAGTAATAAAAGTTTCAGGAGTAAAATCGGCATTGTTTTCTGTATTGGTGATAAAATTGAATTTTTCAGGAAATTCATCACTGCAAAGAACAGCACTTTTTTTACCCATATTTCTAAGAATATCATGAAGTGCAAATCCTGCACCTGTACAGTCACCATCAGGACTCTGGTGTGTAAAAATATAAACATTGTCACAGCCTTCAAGAAATTTTCCGGCTTCATTCATACTAATAAACATAAAAAATCCCCTTTAAAAAGTATTTATATTTCACTGAGCTTCCTGTTGATTTCGGCACTGTGTGCAATGGAATCATCAGCAATAAAATTGAGTTCGGGACATTTTCTCATTTTAAGTCTGTGAAAGAGTTCACGTTTTATAAATCCGCTGGCACTTACAAGACCTTTTACTGATTGTTTTGTTTTTTCCATTCCTTCAAGGCAGGAAACATAAATTTTACAGTGGGACATATCTCCTGAAAGTTCTGCTCTTACAACAGTAAGCATAGGTGCGATTCTTGGGTCTTTAAGTTCACGTATTATAGCAGTAATCTCACGTTTTACATCTTCTTCTGTACGACTTAATTTAAAACTAGCCATTAAATATTCCTTTCTTCAATTCATAATTTGTTTATTGTTTTCGGCATCGTATTCGCCGGAAGAATTTTCCGGACGAGTACTTGATTTGCCGTTTATTTAATTAATCTTCTCTGTATTCCTCAGTTATGAATGCTTCAAAAATATCACTTTCTTTAAAGTCGCTGAATTTTTCAAGACTTATACCACATTCATAGCCTGATGCAACTTCTTTTACATCATCTTTTAAACGTTTAAGACTGCTTATTTTATCCTCAGCAACGATGATACCATCACGAACAACTCTGATTTTGCATTGTCTGTTAACTTTTCCGTCGAGGACATAACAGCCGGCAACCATTCCGACATTTGAAATTTTGTATACCTGACGAACTTCAATTCTTCCCATTTCAGTATCTCTGATTTTAGGGGCAAGCATACCTTTCATAGCAGTTTCAATTTCATTTATAGCATCATATATAATTCTGTAAAGTCTTATATCAACACCATCTCTTGTAGCACTTTCAGCGGCAACAGGGTCAGGGCGAACATTAAATCCTACTATAATAGCATTTGATGCATTTGCAAGCATAACATCGCTTTCATTGACAGCACCAACACCGCCGTGAATAACTTGTACTCTTACTTCATCATTTGAAAGTTTTTCAAGTGACTGCTTTACGGCTTCAACAGAACCCTGAACATCAGCTTTTACAATAATAGGGAGTTCCTTTATTTCACCTTCTGCAATATGACTAAAAAGATTATCAAGAGTAACTTTCTTTACTGAATTGAACTGTTCTTCCTTGATATCGTGTTTTCTCTGTTCAACAAGTTCTCTTGCAAGTCTTTCATCCTTAACGGCATCAAAAATATCACCAGCAGAAGGAACATCAGCAAGACCAGTAATTTCTACAGGAACTGAAGGGCCTGCACTCTTGACTGGCTTTCCCTTGTCATTTGTCATTACACGTACTCTTCCAACAGCAGTACCAGCAATGATAACATCACCTGTATGGAGTGTACCTTTCTGAACAAGGAGAGTAGCTATAGTACCTCTTCCCTTGTCAAGACGTGCTTCAATAACAGTACCCTTTGCGAGTCTGTCCGGATTGGCTTTAAGTTCCTGAACTTCGGCAACAAGAAGAATATTTTCAAGAAGTTCGTCAATACCTTCACCAGTCTTTGCAGAAACGGGAACACATATTACATCTCCTCCCCATTCTTCACATACAAGACCATGTTCAGTGAGTTCCTGCTTTACTCTTTCAGAATTTGCACCCTCTTTGTCGATTTTGTTTATTGCAACTATAACATTTACATTTGCAGCTTTTGCGTGGTTTATGGATTCTATTGTCTGAGGCATAATTCCGTCGTCAGCAGCAACAACGAGTATGGCAATATCAGTTATATTAGCACCTCTTGCTCTCATAGATGTAAAAGCTTCGTGTCCTGGTGTATCAAGGAAAGTAATAAGCTGATTATTGTATTTTACTTGATAAGCACCGATATGCTGAGTGATGCCGCCTGCTTCCGAAGCAGTTACATTAGCATGTCTGATTTTGTCAAGGATAGAAGTTTTACCGTGGTCAACGTGACCCATTACAACGACAACAGGACTTCTTGGCTGGAGATTTTCATTATCTTCACTGTCATCTATTAATCGTTCTTCAATAGTAACTATTACTTCCTTTTCAACTTTTGCACCAAGTTCTTCAGCTACAAGGGAGGCAGTATCAAAATCTATAGATTCATTAATAGTTGCCATAATTCCGAGACCCATAAGTTTTTTTATTACTTCGGCAGCACTTTTCTTGAGTCTTGAAGCAAGTTCACCTACAGTGATGCTTTCAGGAATAAGAACTTTAATCTGTTGTTTTCTTGCACGTTCAAGTTCAAGACGACGAAGTTTTTCAGCTTCTGATTCCTTATTTGAGTATTGCTGTCTGTTTCTCTGTGCAGATTTCTGATTTATCTTCTGTTTTTTGGAAGAATAGTTATCTTTTCCATGCTTTCCATGTTCAGGAGCAATCTGTTCATATCTTTCATTGTATTTATCAAGGTCAAAATAGCTTCCTCTTGTATCAACAGTTCTTCTCTGATGGGTTACTGTCGGGGTTGAATTATTTTCAGTGCTGAATGAAGAAGTAAGTTTAGTTCTTTCACCATGAACATTTTTATTTTTCTGATTTTTATTTTGGTTTTGGTTTTGATTCTGATTATTTTTATTTTCATTTTTCTGGAAAGATTTATTTTTTTCCTGTTCTGGATTTTTATTTTCTGGTTTTGCAGAAGAATTTTCATCAGAATTATTTTTCTTGAAGTTTTTATTTTCTGATTTTTTATCAAATTTATTTTTCTTAGAATTTTTGTCAGATTTTTCAGGTTTTTCAGATTTTATATCTTTTTTTGATTCATTTGCAGATGCGAAGTATTCGTTGAAATTTTCCACCTGATTTTTTACAGTATAATGTTCAAGTAGAAGATTCATATCATCATTTGTGAGAGCTGAACCAGCTTTCTTTTTATCATCGCCTTTTTCTTTAAAGAACGAAATAAGTTCCTGAACGGAAACGTTGAAATCCGCAGCGGCTTCATTTAATTTTATTTTTTTTTGCATAGGCTTATAGTCCTCCAATAAATTATGTTTTAAGCTGTCCATAAGTTTCAGTAGTTTTCCGGACAGTACCGATTGTTATTCCGCATATTTTAAAAAAATAATGCAGATGCTTTAATCTATCTAAATCAGATATGATTTAAATATTTTCACAAAGTTCAGAAAATCTCAGTGCAAAGCCTTTTTCACATACAGCAAGTACAGCTGTATTTTTTCCGAGATAATTTCCAAGTTCTTCTTTTTCAAGACCAGCAGGGATAATTTTTATATTATTCTTGTTGCATATAAATGATATTTCTTTAAGAGTATTATTTGAAATATCAGAGGCAGTCATAACACAGAAGGCTTTTTTATTTTTAACTGCATCACAAACGGCATCAAAACCTATAACAGTTTTTCCGGCACGTCTGCATATGGTAAGAAGATTAATTATTTTCTGCTGAGAGTTCATTTTCAAGTACCTCTTCCAGAGCTTCATAAACACTGTCATCTATTTTGCACGAGAATGATTTTGAAAGACGCTTGTTTTTCTGTGTTTTTTTAAGGCATTCAGTATCTTTGCATATATAAGCACCTCTGCCTGATTTTTTCCCTGTAAAATCAAGACTTATTTCGCCCTCCGGAGATTTTACTACTCTTATGAGTTCACGCTTTGGCTTGTTTTCTCCACAGCCCAAGCACATTCTCATTGGTATTTTTTTAGTCTTCATTCTGAATATTCTCCGGTTTTTCTATATTTTCGATGATTATTTCATCTTCCTGATTTTCCTGAACAGTATTATTAATGAATATATCATCTGAATCTTCTGAATTAATATTTGCATTTTTTAAAAGCATTTCAAAATCATCTTTGAGTTCAGGAGCTTCAATGATATTTCCCTTGTCGTCCTTAATGAACTGAGGTTTTATGTCTATCTTGTAACCTGTAAGTTTTGCAGCAAGTTTTGCATTATGACCTTTATTTCCTATAGCAAGTGAAAGTTGGTCATTAGGAACAATAACAGTACAGGTTTTATTTTCCTTTGCATTATCCTTTTTATTTTTCTTTTCAGATTTTTCTGTATTTTCATAAGATTCTGCATTTTCAGAAACTTCCGGCATATTTTCTGCCTTTATGTCTGTTTCAGGAGTTGTTATTATGGTTTTAAGAACTTTAGCCGGAGCAAGTGACCTTGTAATAAATTTAACAGGGTCATCGCTATAAGGAATAATATCAATTTTTTCTCCGTGGAGTTCATCAACAACAGCTGTTATACGTGATTTATTAGTTCCGATACAAGCACCTACAGCATCAACATTCGGATTTTTTGACCATACTGCTATTTTGGTTCTTGAACCTGCTTCACGTGATATGGATTTGATTTCAACAATACCATCATAAATTTCAGGAACTTCATTTTCAAAAAGACGTTTTACAAAATCCTTATGTGAACGTGAAATTTTAACAATAGGTTTTTTATCCTTGTTGGCTATAGTTGTTATATATACTTTTATTGTCTGACCCAATTCAAATACTTCACCGGGAATCTGTTCTTTTTTAAAGAGATACAGTTCAGTTCCATCGTGCATAACAGTTATATCACCTTTAGCCATATCCATCTGTGAGACTGTTGCATTAATACAATAATGTTCTTTATCTCCGAATTTTTTGATAAGCTGTTCTTTGTTTATCTGTCTTAAATCGCCCTTTATGGACTGTTTTGCAGATATGGCAGCAGTTCTTCCAAGACTTGCAATATCTATTTCGTGAAGCATAGTACCGCCGACATAAGCGGTTGGGTCAATAATCTTGGCATCTTCAATATTTATTTCATTTATATCAATTGGTGTATCATCAATAATCTGCTGGACAATATACATATTGAATCTTTTATTTTCTATGTCAATATCAATTCTCATATTTTCTTCACTGTGTGGATATGCCTTTTTAGCTGCCTTGAGCATTGCAGACTTTATTTTTTCCACTAAAATCTTTGTATCAACACTGTTCTCATTGCCAAGTATTTCAAGTTCATTAAAGAAACTGTTATCCATTTTAAAAAATTCCTCCGTTTATATAATATATTATTTATGCAAAATCAAGATGAAGCTTTACATGAGCGACATCAGAAAGCATATATTGTTTTTGGATATCTTCATCAGTCTGTATAATAATACTTTCCTTATCGGCGGATATAAGATTTCCTATAATATCTTTTTCTCCGTCAATTGTTCTTATAAGGCGAACCTGTACAACATCACCTTTACATACTTCAAAATGTTCGGGTTTAAGAAGTTCTCTTTCAAGTCCTGCTGAACCTACTTCAAGAATATAACTCTGTTCAATAGGGTCTTCAATATCGAGCATTTCACTTACAGGTGCAGTAACTTTTTCACAGTCTTCTATTGAGATGCCTTCATCTCTGTCAATAAAGACTCTGAGATACCACATAGCACCTTCCTTGACAAAACTTATATCCCAGATAAAATAGCCAAGTTCATCAGTAATAGGTTTTACAAGACTATATATCTTCTGTTCAGTATTGCCGTATTTTTTCATCTTCAAAAAGCAACAACTCCTTTGATATATAAGATAAAAAGTTAGTTATTATATGATATTTTATGCCTGTCTCTCATACACATATCCGAGCCAACGAGACCGTAATAGATCTCGTAGGCCG
>CAMWNQ010000014.1 GCA_947175655.1 uncultured Clostridia bacterium
ATATTATGTTACTGTGGAACTAAAAGAATATGAAATCAATAAGGACACAGGCATATTTTAATCACATTTAGCTGTAATGCCGTTCTGACAATTTTATAGTATAACTTATACATAAAAATCAGGACGGTTTAAAACAGCTTTAAAATCAAAATACAAAGAAACAAGAAAAGGAAATAAAAAATTAAAACAATTAATAAAAACTTGTACTTGTAAGGATTGTGAGAATGAAAAGAATTGTCTTGAAAGCGACAGAAACTATCCTTGTATAAGCTTCAAGAAAATTAAAATTACTGGAAAAATGATAAAAGTTAAGAAAATCAGAAACAGAATGGTGTGAGGTGTTTACTGTGAATGAAAAAGAGTATTTGGAGAAAGCAAAAAAATTTTTAAATCAGGCTAAATTTGTAGATACAGCAATCAACGATAAAACAGAAGAAAAACAACGTTTAACAGATTTAGCTACTAAGATTACAAGTACATACGGCGGAGTGCCTACTTGTTCCGTAAAAAAATCTAATGGCATAGCTGATATTTTAAATGGAGTTGTAGATTTGGAAAACGACATTAATAATGAAATTGCAACTCTTATTAGTTTAAAACAACGTATTTCTCAGGCAATCAATACTATTCCAAATATTAAACATAAAATTATTTTAAATAAAAAATATCTTAACTTTAAGACGTGGGAAAAAATAGCTGAAGAGCTAAATATTGACGAGCGTTGGCTAAGAAAATTGCATAATGATATTTTGATAGAAAACCGAAATAAGCTTGAAAAATTTTTTTGAAAGCGCACCCTGAAAAGACCGCAAAAGACCTGTTAATTCACAAAATAATGTGTTATGATGTAAACTAGAAAAGTACGGAAGAAATAGTAAATAAATGCTTTTCGCACTGTCAGACTGGCAGTGCGTTTCGCTTCCGTTCTTTGTCAATTTTATTCTTCCAAAGTAATATCTAAGATGCCGTCCGTATAGGGCGGTATTCTTATGTCAAACAAAGAAAAGAGGTTAATTTTATGACATATAAAGAATACGAAGCAAAATTACAAAAACTTGAAATTGAGAGACGTGAACGTGAAGCAACAGTAAAACGTATCCTGTTTGACAAGCTTAAAGACATGGCAGAAGTCAAATTTGATGATTGTGCAAACAACGAATATCCAGAGATTTGCAATATTATGAACGAAATAGCAAAAACATTACTTGATGGTTAAAAGACGGTAACACGTCTTATTTTTATGCCCAAAATTAAAAAAACTGAGGTGGTGAGTTTGAACGATGAAAACTTAAAAAAGGGAAATAAAGATACTCAATTCCGAAGCGGTCGTGAAGCGGTCGAGAACGGACGAAAAGGTGGTAAAGCTTCTGGCATTTCTAGAAACTTCATAGGAGCTGTCAAAAAGAAACTTAAAGAAAATCCGGAAACTCTTGACGACATTGTAGAGGCTCTCATAACAAATGCTAAGAACGGCGATGTGAAGTCAGTTGAATGCCTGATTGACCTTAATGGCGAATCAGTACAGCGACAGCTTGCTAAAATTAAAAGAGATGAACTAAAACTTAAAAAAGAAGCTCTGAAATCATCTCAGCCTGAAACGGAAAAAGAAGTTCCCCATCTCTATAAAGCTTTGGAGGCTACAGACGAATGACTTTTGAAAAATTATCTCCGAAACAAAAACAGGTTTTTAAATGGTGCTACAACAGCGATTATAAAGCCATTATATGCGACGGTGCAGTTCGTAGTGGTAAAACTATCTGTATGATTACCAGCTTCATTCTGTGGGCTATGAGGGCGTTCAACGGTGCTACTTTTGCTATATGTGGCAAGTCTGTCGGTTCGGCTGAAAGAAATATTATCCTGCCTTTGCAATCAGTTGTTGACATCACACATTATTTTAAAGTAACCTATACACGTTCATTACATCTTCTTACAATAGAGGGTATGGGTAAAGTAAATTACTTCTATATTTTCGGCGGAAAAGACGAGAAAAGTTATCAGCTTATTCAGGGTATCACCCTTTCAGGCATTTTTCTTGATGAAGTGGCTCTGATGCCTCAGTCTTTTGTAAATCAGGCTGTTACCCGTACTCTTTCGGTCGAAAATTCTCGTTATTGGTTCAACTGTAACCCAGAAAGTCCAGAGCATTGGTTTTATAAAGATTGGGTATTAAGAGCCGATGAACAGAATGCCTTGCATCTGCATTTCCTGATGTCGGATAATCCTACCCTCACTCAGAAACAGCTTGATGATGCTGAACGGCGATTTTCTGGAGTGTTTTATGACAGATATATTAAAGGCTTATGGGTAATTGCAGATGGTTTAATATATCCGTTCGGAGCAGAAGGAAAAGCCACTGTATCATCAGAAGAACGGCAATATATAAGATATTACATCAGTATTGACTATGGAATACATAATCCGTTTTCAATGGGTCTGTGGGGTCTTTGTAACGGTGTATGGTATCGGTTTGACGAATATTATTACAGCGGTCGCAAAGAAAATTATGATAAAACTGATAATGATTATTACAACGACCTTATCAGTTTTGCAAAAGATTATCCAATAAAGGAAATAATTATTGACCCGTCAGCAACA
The DNA here is from genome assembly GCA_947175655.1 of uncultured Clostridia bacterium. Taxonomy (GTDB): domain Bacteria; phylum Bacillota; class Clostridia; order Oscillospirales; family Ruminococcaceae; genus Ruminococcus. The sequence goes on from CAMWNQ010000014.1 coordinate 2,599, forward strand.
TCATTCATAGCACTTATGCAAAAAAATTGTAAATTTCGTGTAAGAAGGGCAAATAATGATGTCGTTGAGGGAATAAGAAATACTGCAACGTCTTTACAAACAGGTAAAATCAAAATCTGTGACTGCTGTACAAATACATTGGCAGAGTTTTCGTCCTACAGATGGAATGAGAAATTCAATGAAGATGTTCCAATCAAAGAAAACGACCACGCTATGGACGATATACGCTATTTTGTAAATACTGTTCTGTATCATCAGGACGGATTTTTTGCACAAGTGAGGTGAAAATATTGCTTACAGATTTATCATGGCTTGAAAGCAATTCAGCTTTTCCGCCTGTTCAGGAAAAGATACGTCTTGATGAGTATCGAAAAAATGATATTCTTTTTAATTCACAAGTACCGCCTGAATGGAGTACGGATTTCAAATCTATTGCAAGACGGCTTGGAAAAAAGCAGTCCGAAATTGATACGATTTTCAATTATCATCAGCTTATTTCAAAGAAAACTGCTGATTTTGTATGTGGTGAACCTCCAGCTATTGAGACAGAACAGGATACTGATAAAATTACCAAAAAGCTCGAAAATCAGGAATTTTTCACTAAACTTTATGAAGCTTTTATTGATGTTTCACGCTTTGGAAATGCCGTGCTGAAATTCAGAGATAAGACTGTTACGGCAGTATCTCCGATGTACTGGTTTCCAATCTGTGATAAATCAGACCTCAAAACAATTTCACAGCACGTCATAGCATATCCAGTAAATCCAAACAAGGACGACATACCGCAAAATCTGTATGTTGAAATTCATGAAAAAGGACATTTTACAGAACGTCTTTACAGCTTTAATGGAAATGCAACCGGAGGTCTGATTGATGAAAAAACACATATTACAGGTCTTGATGATTTTGCAGTCCAGATACTTACCAATGTTACAAGCAGTTCTGGTCTGTTTGGAATTTCAGATTATTCAATCATAAACAGCATTGTTGAAAAGCTGATATGGCGTTTTTCCTGCATTGACAATGTACTTGACAAGCACTCTGAACCATCAATGTCAGGACCTGCATCAGCTATGGATTATGATGAAGAAACCGGTCTTCACTTTCTGAATCTTGGAAAATATTTTGCAAGAAGTGATAAAAATTCTCCAGATTTGAGGTATATAACATGGGACGGCAATCTTGAAAGTTCCTTTAAAGAAACAGAAATACTTTTTAATCAGCTTTACATACTTTCTGAAATGGGTCAGGCTTTCGCAGATGCAGGAGGCGGTGACAGTTCGGGAACAGCACTGAAACTACGACTTGTATCGCCAAGAGTTAAAGCTGCACGTCTTGCTAAGCTGAATAATTCAAGAGTAAAAAATATTATCTGTACCCTTTGCAGTATCAACGGAATTTCAATTGATTATGATAGTTTGACTCTTCATTGGAATGATGGTCTTCCTGTTGATGAAACAGAAAAAATACAAACTCTTGCCCTTGCGGTTCAAAACAAAATTATCTCACAGTATTCAGCAATGAAACGTCTGGGACTTTCAGATTCTGAAGTACAAGCAGAAATTGAACAGATTAACGAGGAACAATCAGCAATACAACCTTTGACTTTGGGGGTGATTAACAATGCCGAAAACACAACTTGATTTTCTTACTGAAATTTACCGTGAAGCACAATTACAGCTTATCAAAATAATTTCAGGGAACTATGGTGTAGGTACTAAAACTTATTATAACAGCATTCTCAAACAGCTTGAAAGTCTTATGAAACAGCTTCAGAATGAAACAGGAAGATATATTGAAATGTCAGTGCCGAAAGCATACAAGAAGGCTCTTAACGAAACATATAAATACTTTCAAAAAAATCATTTGCGTATGAAACAGCCTGATATGTTTACCAGAATACATTCTGACGCAGTTTATCAGCTTTCCAGGGAAATGCAGTATCACATAAATCAGGGCATTTCACAGGCTGGAAGACGTGTGATAAGATACCTTGATACAAGCCGTGACAACATTCTTCGACAGGAGGGACTGTTTTCGTCAGCAGTAAAAATTGCATCAGGTCAGACCGTCAGAGATATGCAAAAGGATTTGCTTGAACGTCTTGCAAAAGACGGATTTTTGACGGTTCAGTACGGTTCTGGAAAAAGAGCATATCAGGTTGGACTTGATACATATACAGCTATGGTTGCACGCTCCACGACACGTGAAGCAGGTAATCTTGCAAGGAAAAATCAGCTAATTGAAAATGACTACGACCTTATGATTATGTCAGAGCATTATCCCACTTGTAATTATTGTGCAATATTTCAAGGAAGAGTTTACAGTATTTCAGGCAAAGACAAACGTTTTCCTCCGCTTTCAACAGTATTTTCAGACGGATATATGAATACTCATCCGAATTGCAGTCACGTTGTAGTACCTTATATTGAAGAATTGAAATCTCCTGAAGAACTTGAAAAGGCTCTTGAACGCAGTAACGAACCCTTTAAAGACAACCGTTCCGATAAGGAGAAATCTCTTTATACTGAACAGCAGACAAAAAATCGTCGTATGCGTTCTGACCGTTCACAATATGAAAGATATAAGGCAAAACTTAAAGATGATGCTCCGAAAACATTCTCAGCTTTCAGACGTATTAAAAACTCTGGCGGTCAAAGCTGGAAAAATTTAAAGAAACAGTACAGAAATTCAGAAAAGAGGTAAATTTAATGCAGAGAAAATTTTTAGAAGATTTAGGTCTTGAAAAAGATGTTGTTGACAAAATTATTACAGAAAATACAGATGACATTAATAATACTAAAAAAAAGCTTGAAGCAGAGCGTGACAATTATAAGTCACAGCTTGAAACCGCCCAGACAGCTTTAAAAGATTTTGAGGGAATTGATGTCAAAGAGCTGAACAGTAAAATTGCTACACTTACAGCAGACCTTGCAAAAAAAGACAGTGAATATCAATCAAAAATTGCTGATATGGAATTTAATTCAACTCTGGATACTGCTATATCAAACAGCAAAGCAAAAAATTCAAAGGCAGTCAGAGCATTGCTTGACCTCGAAACACTGAAATCAAGCAAAAATCAGTCAGAGGATATTAAAACAGCTCTTGAAAAAGTCAAGTCTGAAAACGACTATCTTTTTGAAACAACAAGTGTACCTGGTGGCGGTGGAAATCCTCCGGCAGGTACAAATACAAACACAAATCAGTTCCCAAAAGGAACAGTAATTTTTTAAGGAGGACAATTTATGGCACGTACAAAAGCTTTATCACTTTTACAGGCAGCAGCAACCAAATCAGACCTTGCTGAAATTTATGGAATAGTTATTGACAATGTTATGAAAGATACTCTTTCAAGTTCATTGAAGTCACAGGCATACACAGGAAATCCGGCGGCGGGAAGTGTTGAATTCAAACGTTTTGAAAATTCAGAAGCTAAAACCTATGGCACAGCAAGAACCGCCGGAAAAGGAGATTCAATTACAGCTCCTCCTATAACTGTAAATCTTGATACTCATCACGAAATCGTTGAAGAATGTGCGAAATTTGACCTTGATACATTTGGGGTATCAGGTATTATGGCACGTCGTGCATCAAACCATATTGATACTATGACAACGGATTTAGATACTGCATTTTTTGCTGTAGCTTGTGATTCAGCATCTGTATTTACTTCAACATCAACCGACCCACTTGATGTTCTCGAAGAAGCTATACTTAAACTTGAAACAGTAAAAAACAAGCATGTAAGAGGTACTAACCGTATCAATCACCGACTTATTCTTTCCCCATCATATTACAGCACGGTCAGAAACAAGCTTGACAGCGTTATTAACAGCAATGTTGATACCGCCGCAGAGGAATTCGGAATGTTTCACGGTGTTAAAATATACAGCACTATTAACCTCCCTGATGACATTGATTTTCTGATTATGCATAATGGAGCAGTTGCACAGCCAGCAATTGTAAATCCGTACAGCGACCCTGAAAAAATACCACTTTCTAATGACTTTGCAGTATCTCTTTTTTATGATTATGGTACAAAAGTGCTTACTCCTGACCTTATATTCAAGAAAGAGAGTGAATAAATGTATACATCAATTCAGGAAGCAGATGCGTATATCATAATTCATTATACATCAGGTTCATCAGAATACAAACGCTGGAAAAGTCTTTCAGATGATGATAAAAATGTATATTTAACTAATGCTTTTGAAGCTATTGAAAAATTACAATTCAGAGGTCGCAAAGCAGTTCCTGGTCAGGATACCGCTTTCCCCCGTCTGCCGTATCAGTATGGCAAAGTTGATGAAATTGCTCCCCTATGTGTAAAAAGTGCAGAAATTGAACTTGCTTTATGGATTTCAGATGAAAAGAAACAATCCAGATTACAAAAACGAAAAGAACTTATTGAAAACGGCGTAACGTCTTTTTCGCTTGGTGATTTATCAGAGAATTATGGTGATACGACAAAATCGGAAGTTAAAACGGTATCAGCATTGAAATGTGAGAAATGCCGTGAACTTCTTGCACCGTATCTTTGCGGAGGTTATGAGATGTGCTAGAAGATTATCTGAACCAGTCCGCAGAATTACAACATAAAACTGGTACAAATCAAAGAGGAAACCCAGTTTTTGACGATATATTAACAATACAGTGCAGACTGCAAAAAAAATATACACTGATACAGAAACTAGACGGTGAAACAATTTCTGCCGGACATATATGTTATCTTGTTGATGAAGTCAAAACGGGTGATAAAATTAATGGTCTTACTGTACTTGCCGTAAACAGTATGGTAAACCTTAACGGTGAAATTATTGGATACAAGGCGGTGATGTAATGGCTAGAAACAACATTAAAATTGATAGCAAAGCTCTTGAAAAACAATTACAGGATTCGATTAAACGCAATCCAAAAGTTACAGCGAATAAAATAAAAGCTATTGCCCTTGACCTTGCTGAACGTTCTGCATTACTTGCACCTGTTAAAACAGGCGACCTACGAAATAATTGCAATGCAGATATAAACGGGGTTACAATATTTGAAAATCAGACTGCAATATCAGTAAATATATTACCAACTCTGAAAGCTGTTGCAGAAGTTGGATATTCTCTTCCCTATGCTCTCCGACAACACGAGGAACTGACTTTTAATCATCCCAAAGGCGGTCAGGCAAAATTTCTCGAAAAGCCATTCAATGACAATGAACAGAAATATATTGATATACTGAAATCAATTCCTGATGAGGTAATAAAATGAATATTCTTGATAAAATTGCTGATATTCTCAAAGACGATACCGTCAAGCTCGGATATCTTCCTGATAAACCTGATGACATTACAGCAATTTTTGAATATCAAGGCGGACAGCCATCACACAGCTTCAGACATACTGATTTTACAGAAAATATTCAGATCAGAACAAGAGGTTCAAACTCCTATGCAAAAGCACAGGAAATTGCTCTTATTCTTGACAATTACACAGATAAAAATATAAGTATTATACAGATAACTTCCGTTTTCGACATAGGCAGAGACAGCCACGAAAGACAGGAATATACAGTAAATTTTAAAATTTATAGGAGGTAATTCAATGCTTTATACAGGTGTTACAGGTAAACTCTCAATCAAACAGGGTGACGAAAAGGCAATTGATATTGTACATATTGCAAATTGGTCTGTTGACCTTTCCAAGGAAATTCTCGAAGTTTTAAGTTTCGGCGATGAATACAAAGAAAAAGTCCCATCAATAAAAGACTGGTCAGCAAGTGCGGACGGTACAGCAGATTTTGCAAAAGACGGCGGTCAGAAGGCTCTTGTTGATGCATTCGACAGTGGTGCAAAGCTTACAGGCTCTTTTTATCTTGATGAAACAACATTCTTTCAGGGTGACTGCTTTGTTGAATCCCTTACAATTGACCACGCAGCAGATGGCAAAGCAGATATTTCAATTAGTCTCGCTGGTTCAAAGGCAGCCGTCCTTACAGTTCCAGCAGACGTATAATTTTGGGCAGTTATTTAAATTTATGGAGGTTTTATTATGTTTATAAAAATTAATGGAAATGAATATGAATTATCAACAAAGCTCGGCATATCAGTGAAAATTGAAAAAAAATTCAAGCTCCCACTTACTCAGGTGCTTGAAAAAATATCAAGTGCAGAAATTAATGAACTTGTAGATATTGTCACAATTTCTGCCAATAAAATTAATGATGGCAACTTTAAGAAAGAAATCCTTGATAACTGGGATTACACAGATTTACAGTCAGCAGTTCAGGAACTTCTTGCACGTCTTATGTTCAGCGGTGATGACGAGGAGGTCAAGACAAAGATTGAAAAATATCCCGTGGGGGAAAAACAGAAAAATCTGATAAGGAGAATGCTCGGGATTTCACCAGAAATCTTGTCAGAACAGCCTACAGATGTGGAATAAGCATTCCGGATTTATGGAATATGGAGCTTTGGGAATTTAATATCTGTGTTCAGGAATACAATGAAATGCAATCAGAAAAATCAAAAAATGATACCACAAATGCGTGGCAAACCGCTAATTTTACGGGTGCAGCATTCTGTGGAAAGCTTAAAAAACTTGATGATTATCTGAAACAGTCAGTAAGCAAAGCTCCACAAATATCAAAAAATGAATTTGAAGAAAAGCTTGCAGAGGCAGAAAGGAGAGCGAAAAATTAATGTCACTGAAAAGTTTATCTGTAAAAATTGGTGCAGATACAAGTGAATTTTCACAGGGTATGCGTTCTGTAAGTGACGGAATACGTTCAACTCAGGAAACTGCTGAAAAGGCTTCAAAATCACTTGCTTCACAGGCTGCCTCGCTTGCAGCCGAATATAAAAAACAGGGAATGAATGCAAGTGAGGCATTCCGTAACGCCTGGAACGATATTGAACGTACTTCTCCAAAATCTGACGGACTTACTTCAAAAAGTTCTTCTTTCGGCTTGAAAAGTTTCTTTTCAGGCTTTGCTTCTTCTGCAAAATCCGCAAAGAATGAAACGGAAAGTATCAATAGTTCGGTTTTTAAAAGTCAAAATCTGATAGAAGGTGTTTCTTCAGGTATGAAGTCACTTACATCAGTAGCGAAAAAACTTGGTACAGCTATCGTAGCAGCATTCAGTATAAGAGCAATTGTAAGTTTTTCAAAAGAATGCAAGTCGCTTTATGAAATACAGCTTGAAGCTGAAACAAAACTTGAAACAATATTAAGAGACCATCTTGATGCAAACGATGATTTAATTCAAAGTGTGAAAGATTATGCATCAGAAATACAAAATTTAGGTGTTATCGGTGATGAAGTACAGCTTTCAGGTATACAAGAGCTTGCAACATATGTTGAAAATGCTGAAAACCTTAAAATTATGATGCCAGTACTTACTGATATGCTTGCACAACAATATGGTTTAAACGCAACTGCTGAAGAATCAGTTACTATTGCAACAATGCTTGGCAAAGTTTTATCCGGACAAACATCAGCTTTAAGTCGTTATGGCTATTATTTTGATGATGTACAGGAACAGCTTCTAAAATTTGGCACAGAAGAACAAAAAGTTGCAACACTTGCTGAAGTTATATCAGACTCCGTAGGCGGAATTAATGAAGCTCTTGCAAAGACCAATGCGGGACGAATGAAACAGCTCAGTAATACTATAGGCGATATTAAGGAGCAGTTCGGGTCAGCAGTAACTCAAATACAGGTTATTTTTCTTCCATTACTTAAAAAGATTGCTGATATGCTTACAAATATAGCCACAATTGCTGAAAGGCTTTCACAAAGTCTTGCAAATGTATTCAGTACATCAGGTTCAGCCTATATCAGTACATTGGGTATTGCAGATTCAGCTTCTTTGGCTGCGGAAAGCTATGAAGATATGGCTGAAAGTGCAGAAGATGCTGAAAAGGCTAATGAACGAAGTCTTGCCGGATTTGATGCGATAAATACAATAAGCGGTCAAAACGATATTGAAGATGAAACCTCTAGCAAAACAAATACCAGTACAGTATCATCAAAAAATCCCAATACTGTTGATACAGAAAATATTGGAGAAAATCTTGAGAAAATTAAGCATAAATTCCAACCTGTTATAAATTCAATTTCAGAACTGTGGGAAGCTTTAAACCCTTTAAAAAAAATCGCTTTAGATGGTCTTATGAACTTTTATAGAGATTTTCTTTTACCTGTTGGAAACTGGGTTCTTGGTAAAGGCTTGCCTGACCTTATTGATGTTTTTACGGAAGGTATCAGTTCAATTGACTGGGATAATATAAATGATAAATTTGACGGCTTATGGAAAGCACTATCACCATTCGCGGTGACTTGTGGCGAAGGATTACTTTGGTTCTGGGAAGAGGTTCTTGTTCCGCTTGGAAGTTGGAGCTTTAATAACTTATTGCCTACTGCATTGGATATACTTTCAAGTACAATAACAATACTAAATTCAGTGGTTAACGGTTTTAAACCGTTTGGTAAATGGTTGTGGGATAAATTCATTAAACCGATTTCTGAATGGACAGGCAAAATAGTGACATCTGGACTTGAAAAATTCGCTGAAGCTCTTGAAAATGTAGCAAAATGGTGTAATAAAAATAAATCTTCAGCAGGAATAATATTTGCTTTATCGGGTGCGGTTTTTGCTTTAAATTCAGCAACAAAAGCAGAAGCAATTTCAAAATTCGTTGGTAAATTAGTTTCAGGAATTAAATCATTAAGAACAATAGACGTAACGGTTGGTGTTATAATTGCAGGTATAGCAGGTTGGGTTTATGCAATTACCGAGGTCGTAAAAAACTGGGATGATATATTCAGCGTAATCAAAGAAGATGGCGGAATACTTAATTTTATTAGCAACTGGATTGATAGTTTAAGAAGTGAAATTGAAGAGTTTTTTAAATTTTCCTGGTTCGGTGAAAAATGGTATAACTTTTGGTCTAAAGCGGGAAAATTGCTTTATGATTGTGGCGGAAACATTGTTCATGGGCTTTTACAAGGCATCGTTAATGCTTTTTCAGCAATAGGCAACTGGATTGGTGAAAATATTTTTTATCCATTTATCAATGCCTTTAAGAAGCTTTTTGGCATTCATTCACCGTCAACAGTTATGGCGGAGCTTGGAGTATACATTATTGAGGGACTTTGCAATGCTATTTCGGGAAGAATTGCAAAGGTAAAAGAAATTTTTGAGGAAATTCTTGAGAAGATAAAAAATGTTTTCTTGAATATTGATGACTGGTTTTCGGAAAAGTTTAAATCTGCACGAAATAATATTATCAATATTTTTTCAAATATTGGAAAATGGTTCAGTAATCGACGGAATGATATTACTTCCACTTTTTCATCAGCCGATAAATGGTTTAAGGATAAATTTCAAAAGGCATATGATAATATAACTTATATTTTTAAAAACATTGGAAAATGGTTTGCAAACAGATGGAATGATATTAAAACGGCATTATCAGATGCCGGAGAATGGTTCGGAGAAGTTTTTCAGAATGCTTGGGATAACATTACAGGAATTTTCAAAAGTATAGGAAACTGGTTCTTTGACAGAAGAAACGATATTAACAATGTATTTTCGGATATTGGAGACTGGTTCAAAGATAAATTTCAGAATGCACGAAATAATATTACCGATATTTTTAAAGATATTGGAGAATGGTTCTTATACAAATGGAATGATATTACATTTGTATTATCAAATGTCAGTGATTGGTTTAAAAATAAATTTCAAAGTGCAAGAGATAATATAACAGGTATTTTTAATGATGTAGGTCAATGGTTTTCAAATCGCTGGAACGATATAACATCAATATTTAATGGCGTTGGAGACTGGTTTTCTGAAAAATTTCAATCCGCTTATGATAATATTACAGGCATATTTTCAGGCATAGGCGGTTGGTTCAGCGGTATATGGGAAGATGTTTCAGAAGGTGCAAAAGAGGGAGTAAACTGGGTAATCGGCAAAATAAACGGAATGATTAACAAGTTAAATTGCTTTAGTTTTGAATTGCCTGGAGTACTCGGTGGCGGAACAATAGGCTTTGATATTCCTGAAGTTCCATATCTGGCAAAAGGCGGTATTGTCAATTCTCCTACACTTGCTATGATAGGTGAAGCAGGTAAAGAAGCCGTAATTCCTTTGCAGAATAACACTGAATGGATAAGCGACATTTCTTCCGGATTGTGGGGTTTATTGAAAAATGCACTTCCTGAATATAATAATCAGAAACTTAATATTAATCTTGTAAATAACACTCCGAAATTGCCGAAAATTCAACAACCTGTTTCAAATTCTCACATGTATAATAATTATAAGTATGAAACATATAATATACAAAGAAATTTGTATACAAATCAAAACGGAAACAACAAGCAAAACGATAACTTTCCCCCAGTAAATATTTATTTGTATCCGAATTCAAAATCATTTAAACGTGATGTTTTGAATGCATATCGTGAAGAAATTGCAAGAGGCGGTAAAATATAAAAACGGAGCTTGAAAAAAGCTCCATTTTATATATTATTTTTTACCCGCTTTAAACTGATGTCCACAATTCAAACAAGTCACATTTATTTTTTTGGAATTTATATTTCCTGCTATAAGTCCTATATCACCTATCATAGCTCTGCCAATTATTGCTTTTCCAATTCCGAAACCTTGCTTATTTGTTGTCAAAGAAGTACTTCCACACTTAGGACAACAAGCAATTGCGTTTTCTTTGTTCTGTTTTATTCGTTCCTTTTTTGTCATAGGTTTATCTTGTTCAGAAAGAACAGTAATATCACTACCATTTTTCAATATTAAAAATTGTTTTATATCTTCAATATCATCATTAAATTTCTTTTGAAAGTATATTTCATGTTTTGTGCCGTCCGCTATTAATGTAATTTTTCCATTATCAATTGTACTTCCTTTTTTATAATCAAAGTATGTTATTGTTTCAATTGGAATTTTAGTTTTGATAAAAAGTATTTTATACGAAAACACGCAATTATCCATTTCTATTATTGAGGCACTTCCAGAATTTAATTTTTTGTTTATATTTATATTTTCTTCAATAACAGTTGAAAGCTTTCCGCCACAATTTGAGCAGAAATTTGAGCTTTCATTTACTTCCACACCGCATTTGGGACAAAACATATTTATTATTCCTCCTAAATTATTTTAGTATATTTTATCATATTTTACATAATTGTTCAATTTATATAATGCACAATTTTTCTGTTGTATATTTGTGCAGTTTTTACTTTTTAACTACTCCAAAAAGTGGTTGCTTTTTTCATACCTGAAAGGAGGTCATAAATGAGCAATACAATACAAAGCATAGCAGGACATGAACTGCCTATAGCTCCAACAGGCTATAACGTGACAGTTCAGGATATAGACAGCGACAGCACAGGACGTTCAGCTGAAACGGGAGAACTTATAAGATATGTTATACGTCAGGGAGTATACAAAATTGATGTGGAATTCAGAGGACATTCTTCAGACATAAAATTTATAAGAAATCTTGTCAGCGGAATACAATTCAGAGTAATATTCTGGGATATTGATGAATGGCATACAGCATTAATGTATGTATCAGATCGTTCAATGAGTATGCTTCCGACACCGTATATTGATGGATATTATGATTTATCGTTTTCGCTGGTTGAGTATTAGGGAGTGATTAAGTGTACAAAGTAAGCGATGAATACAGAGAACAAATCAACAAAACCAGATTACATAAGATTAAAGGAACAATAAAGCCATATTCTCTTAACTATGAACTGGATATAACTGAAAATCTTTGTGGCGAGATTTCAAAATATAATCAGTGTATGGACAATTCAGAAACGTTCGGAATAGGTGCAGTATATCAAGGAGAGCTAAATTTTTCGTTAAAAACTCCCCTTGGATTTTCAGCTGATATTTATGATGCAGAAGTTAATCTAAAGTTTGGACTTCAACTTGAAAGTAGCGAAACTGAATGGATTCCGCTAGGCGTTTACTATATCAGAGAAGTTGAAAAATCTGGACAGATTTTGCAGATAAAGGCACTTGACAGAATGTCTGAACTGGATATTCCCACAGAAATAATTGAAGGTCAGGCATATACTTTTGAACAGTCAATGCAAGAAATTACATTTAAAACAGGTGTTGAGTTTGCACAGACATTTGATGAAATCATTGAACTTTCAGGAATACAGCTGTGGCAGAATTATGGCTTCAAATCATCAGGAACATACAGAGATATTTTAAGGGAAATGGCTCAGTTATACAGTGGATTTGCATATATCAACAGAGCCGGCAAAATAGAATTTAAACGTTTTGACAACACAACTCCGGTTGCAGAAATTCCGGCAAACAGAAGATTTAGCCTTAAAATGTCGGATTTTCTTTTCAGGGTGGGCAAAATTCAGTACAAAACAACTCAAGGGTATACTGTAATTAAAACAATTACTGGAAACGGTGCAACCGTATATTTTGAAAATAATGGTCTGATTATGGACAGTAATCAGAGTCAGAGTGAACGATATGAAAACAGCTGGCTTGATTATGAGCTTGAAAAAATTGCAGATAACCTAAAAAATGTCAAATATACAGCCGGAACTATCGAATATTCCGGAGACCCTGCTTTGGATATAGGCGATTATGTTCAGATTACCGGCGGTGATGCAGAAGATGAATTAATGCTGATTGGCTCGGATAACTGGGTGTTCAGAGGAGTTCAGACACTTATTTCTCCTGACTGCGAAACAGCAGGTGGAACAAGTTCAGGATATTCAGGTTCATCTTCCGGAAGTTTTTCGGAAGCTTCAAGTCTTGAGTATCTGAAATGCGAATCAAATTCAGGGTTTGCGGATAACGATTTGACAGTCTGTAAAATTGATTTCAAAGTATTATCGTACAGCACATACGTTGAATTATCCGGACAGGTTCTGATAAACGCCGAAGAGCCAACAAAACTGTCCATCAGCTATTTAATCGACAATAATATTGAGGATTTTATGTCGAAAATTGATGTGAATGGAAGTATGCTGATAAATTTAAATCATATTTTCAATCCGGAAAACGGTGACCATAATATAAAAGTTGTTCTCAGCGGAAATGTTCAGATAGAAAAATCAGAATCATACCTAAAAGGACAGAATATCCGTCTTCTTGATATAAAGCCTACAGGTTCGGACGATTACATATATATGACTGAAAATGACGGAATTACGTTGCTTTACTATATTGGCAAAGACAAAAGAATAAAAATTCCTGATGAAATTGACGGAAAACCGGTCAGAAAAATAGAGTCTATGTGTTTCACAAACAGTGATGTTACAGATGTAATTATTTCAGACAGTATTACAGAAATTTATTAGAATGAGGTGTTTTATGAAAGGCATAGGAACTAAAACAGACCCTTTTATTGTAGAAAATTATGATGATTTCTGCAATATGAAAGGTGGAAATGATAAATATTATAAACTTGACACGGACATTGATTTTTCTTTGATTGATACTAGAAAACCTGATGATTCGTCAGTCAATGTAAGTTTTAAGGAACTTGACGGAAACAATCACACAATTTCAAACTATTTCAGACGTGAAAGTGATAATGAGAATGTCAATTCGCTTTTCAAATCCGGCAGTGAATTTACATTGAGAAATCTTAATTTCAAAGGAATTTATCTTGTTGGCGGAAATACACAGCTTTGTGATACAGGTAATTCCGTTGCTGTATATTATGATAGTTGCCATATTGAAATAAAAATTGCTGATACCTATCCTACTTCAAATTCAAGACCGGTTTTCGGTATAGGAATTTTTAAGGACTGTGAAATTTTAGTTGAAGGCACTTCAAAATACACAAAAATGCTTGCTGAGTATGCATCACTCAAAGGAAGTTTCAATGGTTGTCTGGTAAAAGTAAACCTCCATTTTGAAAATCCTTCATCAACGTCCAGTGCTTATCCTTTATGCGGAACTGATTTTCTGTATTCAGGATTGGTTGGTAAAATAACCAACTCAAAATCAGCCAATACAAATATTAAACTTGTAGATAAAAGGTGTATGTTCAGTTATATTGCTGTTGATATGGATGCCATAGGTTCTAATTTTACAGCTGGTTCGTGGGAAGGCGTTAATTTCTATGATAAAGAAGTTATGGCAAATATAGTTGATAAAATGCCGTCAAACAGTCATCTTTTCGCACTTACTACTGAACAGTGCAAGGATGCGGATTATCTTCAAAGCATTGGTTTTCCTTGCCTTTGGGGTGAAAGCGTATGAGAGAAAACTTTATAATCAATCCGGACAAAAATAACGGTTATCCGTCTTTTTCAGATGCAAATGATATTATTGATGTTGACTTTTTCAAAAATCCGTTAATGATGCAGTTATGTGGAGATTATCCAGTATACAGGGGGAAGTCATATTTAGAATCAACTGAAATAAAAAATACTGATTTTCATATTTTTAATAATTATCCTGAACTGCATAGTGTTAGGTTTTCATTGATTTCTGGTGCATTCGCAAATGCCAAAAATCTTAAAAAAGTGACTGTTTCCCCTTCCGTGAAATTTATCGGTGAAACAGCTTTCAGAAATACTCAGATTAAAAATATTACAGTTGATAAGGACTGCACATATTCAGAAACTTCTTTCCCTGATGATTGTGCAGTTGATTACTATTAAAAGGAGCGTTTAATATGTACGAAATTATTGATACCGAATTCGTAAGAGTTGCGAAAAATACGTCTATTGTACGTGTTGTGATTCTTTGTGACACGTCATCAGATATTCCCAAGCCGCTTTCACAATGGAGCGTGGGAAGTATTTGCAGGGTTGCAAATGAAAATAAAACAGTAATTCTTAATAATGCAAGGGAGTGGGTTTGATGGCTACAGATAATTTTGCGAGATTTATGGCTTTACAGGCTCTTGACAATTCAAATTCAGATTCAGGAAGCTCTGATACTTTAAATAACGCCGGAAAAATCGTCACAGGAAAAGTATACACTGTTGATGGTACACAATATACTGCCAAAACTGGTGCGGAAATTTTCAATGATTATGAAAATAATAAAGCTATTGGTGAATATAGTCATGCAGGTGGATATATGACAGCTGCTGAAAATAATTATGCCTATGCATATGGGTGTAAAGCACATGCTACAGGGTTATATTCCTACTCAATAGGTTGTTTGACAGTTGCTAGTGGAATGAATTCCTATGCACTAGGAAATAATACACTTGCTAGTGGTAATTATTCCCACGCACAAGGAGAACTTACTAAAGCTATTGGCAGAACTTCTTACTCAGAGGGGTGCGGTACATCAGCAAAGGGCAATTATTCTCACGTTATGGGAAAATTTAATGTTGAAGATAATGAAAATAAATTTGCATTTATTATAGGTAATGGAACTAGTAGCTCCAAACGTTCCAACGCCCTTGCTATAGGCTGGGACGGATATATATATGTTGGTAATTCAAAAAGTCCTGTCAATGTGCTAGGTTTAATGAACCGCTTATCTGCTCTTGAAGCTAAAGTCTCAGAACTTGAAGGCGGTGCAAATGTATGACAGAATTTGAAAAAATATGCTTTTCCTGCATCACGGGAGTTGTTGCTATGATTACAAGACAATATGCACTTATTTTTATACTTGTATGTGCCGGAATTGTTCTTGACTGCATTACTGGTCTTATAAAATCCAAAGTAACTGGCACGGCTATAACAAGTAAAAAGGGAATCCGTGGCTTCTGGAAAAAAACAGGATTTATTTTCTCATTTGCTTTCGGAATTTTTCTCGACTGCTTCATACCGATATTGCTTAATATTATACATATTGATTTGCCGTTTGCAAGTCCTTTCGGGCTTATAATAGGCGTATACATAATTCTGAATGAAAGTATAAGCATAGCCGAAAACTTAATTAAAATTAATCCTGAATCAGTTCCGAAGTGGATAGTGTCACTTTTAAAAAATACTGCTGATAAAATTGACAGTGAGGAGAAATGATTATGAAAAAACTGGGTATTGATGTTTCATCACATCAGAAAAATATTGACTGGAATAAGGTAAAAAATAATATTGAATTTGC
>CAMWNQ010000015.1 GCA_947175655.1 uncultured Clostridia bacterium
AAAACTTGGCATATATTTCAATCTTTTAACAAGACTTTCAACACACTGTTGAAAGATTGTTGAAAACTTGTTGAAAACTTGGCATATATTTCAATCTTTTAACAAGACTTTCAACACACTGTTGAAAGTACGATTGTTGAAAGTGTTGAAAGATTGTTAAAAAACGCCGGAAATGTCTAAATATAGGGAAATATTTTTCAACACTACTTTTAACATTCTGTTGAAAACTATGTTGAAAACTTGATTTTAGAGTCTGCCTTTATCTTTAATATTTTTAATTATATCACTTACCAGCGTATTTATGTTTATGTCTTTTTTTATAGACGCTTCCACATTACGTATTGCATATACGACTGTCGAATGGTCTCTTCCGCCGAATTCCTTTCCTATACTTGCAAGTGGCATCTGTGTTATATTTCTTACAACATATATTGCCACTTTTCTTGCCATTGAAATCTGTGCGGAACGCTTATTAGAGCGGATATCTTCAGGAAGTACACCATAAACCGTTGCAACTTCGGATATAATCTTATCTACTGTTATAGGTGCAGGCTGGTCATCATTGAGAATATCCCTTATAACGCTTTGAGCCATTGAAATTGATGGTGAACTGCCAGCAAGATGTTTCAGTGCCTTGAGTTTTTTTACTGCTCCTTCAAGCTGTCTTATATTAGATTTAAGGCGGTTTGCCATAAATTCTGCCACTTCTCCAGGGATATTTAAATCAAGAAGTTCGGCTTTGCGTTTTATGATTGCTATTCTTGTTTCAAAATCAGGAGTTGATATATCAGCAAGAAGTCCACCTTCAAATCTTGTTCTCAGACGTTCTTCAAGAGTAACAAGCTCTCTGGGAGGTTTATCTGATGTTATAACTATCTGTTTTCCCTCAGAATGAAGCTTATAAAAGGTATTGAAAAATTCTTCCTGCATTCTTTCCTTATGAGCGAAAAACTGTATATCATCTATCAAAAGAATATCGGCATTTCTGTATTTATCGTGAAAATCTGAAATAACCTTTGTATTTATGGCATTGATGAGTTCATTTCCGAAAGTTTCACTTGTTATATAAACAACATTGCTTGACGGCTTGTTTTTTCGGACTTCATTTGCAATTGCTGTGATGAGATGTGTTTTTCCAAGACCTGAAGGACCATATATAAAAAGCGGATTATAATCTGTTAAATATTTACCTGAAGAACAGTTTTTTGCAACAGCTTTACAGGCTGCAAGTGCAAATTCATTTGAACGACCTTCAATAAAAGTATCGAAAGTGTAGTCATATTCGGCAAATTCATAACTTTTTACAAGTTCAAAATTCTTTATTTCTGTTGTTTCATTTTCGTCAGAGGTGACATCATGTCCATTTTTGGCATTTATAATAAAATTCACTTCAAATCCGAGAACTTCTTTAAAAGCTTTGCTTAAAAGATTACTATAGTGTTTTTCAATTATTTTTTTCTGAAATTCAGTCTGAACATTGAAAACTGCGTTATTACCAGTTAATTCTACTGGCTGGAGCGAACCTATCCAAGTTTTCATTGTAGTGCTTCCAATGTTTTCAACGTCGACACAGTATTTTTGTACTTCTTCAAAAACTTCCGAAAAGGAATTCATTGTTTTAACCTCCATATATTTTTTACAGTAAATTTATAACTGCATCTACTTATAATTATACCACACTTGATAATTAAAATCAAGGATTAATATATATAAATTTTTCTTTGTGTTTTAAATAATATATATTTTCTCTATTGTCACTATGTAAAAAAAACACCGAATTTTTGCCTTTCTTTGCATTAGAATAAATAAATTTCAGATTAATATGAAAAAAATTTCTGAAATGTCTTGACATATTTATTTTTTTCAGTTATAATCTAATAGTGCAAGTGGTATTTTTAATGCTGTCGTCCGGCATTGAGTTTTTGATTTTTAACGATTGTCTTGAAAGGAGGAACAGATTTATGAAAAGAACTTATCAGCCTAAAAAACTTCACAGAAAAAAAGAACATGGCTTTATGAAGAGAATGGCTACCAAGAACGGAAGAAAGGTTTTAGCTCGTAGGAGAGCAAAGGGCAGAGCAAGATTAACCTACTAACGAGTCAGACCACAAAATTTTTTTGTGGTCTTTTTTGTTATGTTTATCATATTTTGCTTTGTTTCTTGTGATTTTTTATGCTTTATACTGAAATCCTGAATAATAACAGGAATTTTCTGACGCTCTATAAACAAGGAAAATGTATTGTTTCAAGATTTATCGTGATTTATTTCAAAAAGAATAATTTACCCTGCAACAGATTCGGCATTACTGTCGGAAAGAAAAGTCTGAAAAGTGCCGTTTCTCGTAATCGTGCCAAAAGAATTATTCGTCAGGCTTACAGAGAAAATGAGATAAATATGCCTATTGGTATTGATATTGTAATTGTTGCAAAATCCCTTATATGCTCAGTCACTTCAGATGAAATCAGCCGTTATCTTAAAAAATACGGTATTCCGGAGATAAATTCAATTCTTTCCGGAAAAAATTAAATCCTATATTTTTGTATCTGTGATATTTATGAAATATATCTTTATTGCTTTGATAAAATTTTATCGCCGGTTTATTTCTCCGGCTTTTCCGCCCTGCTGTAAATATTTTCCTACCTGTAGTCAGTATTCTCTTGAAGCGTTCCGGAAATTCGGGTTTTTCAGAGGTTTTCTGCTGTCCTGCTGGAGAATTTTACGCTGTAATCCGTGGTCTCTCGGCGGAGTTGACCCCGTGCCGGAAAATTTTACATTCAGAACCAACAAGAACTGAATTCACCCAGATGCTCATTGTTTTCGTAAAAAAATGAAAAAGAGGTATATATTTTGTTTAATTTGCTTTATGATGTTTTCGGAATCCCTTTTGGATTTCTGATGAAATGGATTTATAATCTTGTAAATAATTATGGCGTTGCTATTGTCCTTTTTACGCTTGTAACAAAGATTATATTTCTTCCTGTAAGTTATAAAACTCAGAAGAGTTCAGCAAGAATGCAGTCTCTTAATCCAAAACTGGAAAAACTGAGAAAAAGCTATCAGAATAACCCGCAGAAATTACAGGAAGAACAGATGAAACTATATCAGGCAGAAGGCGTTAATCCTATGGGGTCTTGTTTGCCTGCAATTATTCAGATGGTTCTTATTTTCGGCGTTCTTGACGTTGTATACAGACCTCTTACACATATCCTTGATTTTGGAAAAGATATAATAGGGTCTGCCAGAGATATTGCTTCGGGACTTTCGTCTTCTGGTATAAATGCCAATGATTTAAGACGTGAGCTTATGACTCTTGAACAGTTTAAAAATGTTCCTGAGAAATTTAATGAACTTGGCGTTGAATTTACATCGAAAGTTTCGGAATTCTGTGATAATTTTCAGCTTTTCGGAATAAATCTGGGTGCTACTCCGTCCATTCATCCTGAAGTATGGAATTCTGCATCTATAGGTCTTTTTATGATTCCTATTCTTGCTGGTATTGCACAGCTTGCACAAACTGCCTATATGCAGATTCATCAGAAAAGAAAAAATCCTAATGCTCCGTCTATGGGCGGATGTATGAGTGTTTATATGTATATACTGCCTCTTTTTTCCGTATGGTTTGCATTTCAGGTACCTGCCGGTGTTGGTTTTTACTGGACAATCTCAGCTTTGTTTTCCTTGATTATTAATTTCTCTCTTAACTGTTACTTCTCAGATAAAAGAATTGCAGAAATGGTTGAAAAAGACAGGGAAAAAGCTAAGAAGTATGCTGAAGTTAATGGCGGAAAGAAAACTTTTATGCAGAAAATGCTTGAACAACAACAAGCTGTTCAGGCTCTGGAAAATGAAAGACGTCAGAATGTATACGATGAAAACGGCAAAAAGCTTTCAAAATCTGAGGCAAATAATTATAACCGCCTGAAAATAAATCAAGCACGTGAAAAAATGAATGAAAAATACTCTGATGAAAATTATGTCCCAAGTGCTGAGGAAGAGGCTTTCATTGAAGAGGCAAGAAAGAGAATTGCTGAAAAATACGGTGATATTTATGAAAATTAAAAATAAAAAGGAGGTTTATTATACATTATGACCGAAATTTTTAAAGCTAAAACTGTTGATGAAGCTAAAAATGAGGCTTCAAAAAAATTTGGAGTAAGCATAGATAAAATAGATTTTAAAGTCATTAAAGAAGCTAAAAAGGGTTTCCTTGGACTTGGAAGTGCCTTTGCTGAGGTTGAGGCTACATATATGCCTTGTACAGCAGAAGATGATACAAAGCCGTCAGAAAGCTTTACAGATGAAATTTCAGAAAATAAAATTGAATCTGACGAAATTAAACCAGAAGTAAAGTCAGAAGAAGTCAATGAAGAATTGCCATTGGTTCAGAATGAATCTGAAACTGTGAAGGAAAATAATAATATTGATATTTCTGAACCTGTTGCTGATGACAAGGATATTAATAATAATGACGATGAATTTTCACTTGATAAATTCACTCTTATTGATAGTAGTGATGATTCACTTCTTAATCCTAAAACAAAAATTGCCAGAGATTATATTATTTCTGTTCTGAATGCTATAGGAATAGATGTGACTACAAAGATATATCAGAACGAAACAGGTGCTTTTATTGAACTGGAAAGCAGTAGTAATGGTACTATTATTGGCAGAAGGGGTGAAACTCTTGATGCTATCCAGTATCTTTCGTCAATGATTGCAAATAAAAATAATAAAGAATATTTCAGAATTACAATTGATTGCTATGGATACCGTGAAAAAAGAAAAGCCACTCTTGAACAGCTTGCGTCAAAAATGGCTAAAAATGCACTTAAAACAGGAAGACCTCAACCTTTAGAGCCTATGAATCCTTATGAAAGACGTGTTATTCATTCTGTAATTTCTGAAATAGAGGGCGTTTCTTCACGTTCTGTAGGTGAAGAGCCTTATAGAAAAGTTATTATTTCTTCTTTGAATCCAAAAAAGAAAAATGACAGAAACGTCAAAGGCGGTAAAAACTTCAATAATAGAAACAGCAAGAATAATAAAAAAAGAACACCCCGTGAACCAAAGGCTATTGACCTTTCAACAAGTTTTGAAAAGGATTATAAAAAACCAAAGCCTGAAGATTCAATTGAGGGCGGTCTTTACGGAAAAATTGAGTTTTAAAATGAATTTTTAAAAAAGTCAGCCGTCCTTTAATGAGGACGGTTTTCTAATATTATTTATAATCTTATATAAAAATAAAAAGGTTGTGAGATTTTTATGTCTGTTATTGCCGGAATATCTACTCCCAATGCTCCGGGAGGAATAGCTGTTATACGAATTTCAGGAGATACAGCTCTTGAAACTGCCGATAAAGTATTTAAATCAGTCAGCGGAAAAAAGGCTGTTGATATGGATGGTTATACTTGTGCATATGGTCATATTTATGATAATTACGATAATAATCAGCTTATTGATGAATGTGTTTTAACTGTTTTTAAAGCACCTCATAGCTATACAGGTGAAAATGTAGCTGAAATATCATGTCACGGTGGACTTTTTGTTACTAAAAAAATTTTGCGTCTTATATTAAAAAACGGTGCTGAACCTTCAGGAGCTGGAGAATTCACAAAACGTGCTTTTATTAATGGAAAACTTGATTTGACTCAGGCAGATGCTGTTATGGATATTATTTCCGCAAAGGGTGATACTGAACTGAAAATGGCTGAAAATCTGCGTAATGGTGCAGTTTTTAAAAAGATTACTTCTGTAAGGCAGGAACTTTTAAAGATGCTCGGGGATTTATCTGCTTGGGCTGATTATCCGGAAGAAGATATTCCAGAAGTAAATCCTGATGTGCTTAAATTAGAACTTTTAAATGCAGAATCTGAACTTGAAAGGCTTATAAAGGGATATGACTATGGAAGAATTTTGAAAAACGGCATAAATACTGTTATTGTTGGTCGTCCGAATGTTGGAAAATCAACTCTTTTTAACTGCCTAAGCGGTTTTGAAAGAAGTATTGTTACTGATATTGCCGGAACAACTCGTGATGTCATTGAAGAATACGTTAAAATAGGTGAACTTGTACTCCGTCTTTCTGATACTGCTGGTATACGTGAAACTTCTGATGTCATTGAAAATATTGGTGTTGACATTGCCTTTAAGAAAATTGATGAAGCCGATTTGATTATCGCTGTTTTAGACGGAAGTTGTCCGCTGTCAGAGGACGATTTTAAAATACTTAATCAGCTAAAAAATAAACCGGCAATTGCTGTTATAAATAAAACAGACAGAGAAATTTTAATTAATGAACGAGATGTTAATAAGTATATAAAAAATACTGTTTTTATTTCAGCTAAAAATAATGATGGCATAGAAAATTTACAGTCAGCCATTGAAGATATTTTTGAAGTCTCAGAAATTAATTTTGATAATGGTATTGTTTCAAATGAACGTCAGAAAAAATGCGTTGATACTGCATTATCTTTAGTAAATGAAGCTATAAATGCTCTTGATGCGGGAATTATGCTTGATGCTGTAACGGTTCTTATTGATGAAGCATTACAATCACTTCTTGAACTGACCGGTGAAAAAGCTACAGAAGCCGTAGTAGATGAAGTATTTTCAAGATTCTGTGTTGGAAAATAACAGAAAAAACTAAAGGAGATTTTGAAGATGAATTATAAAATGGATAGCTTTGATGTGGCTGTTATTGGTGCAGGTCACGCAGGAGTTGAGGCAGCACTTGCTTCTGCAAGACTTGGCTGTAAAACCGTCCTTTTTACTATTTCCCTTGACCAGATTGCAAATATGCCTTGTAATCCGTCAATAGGAGGTACGGCAAAAGGTCATTTAGTTCGTGAAATAGATGCTCTTGGCGGTGAAATGGGAAAAGCTGCCGATAAGTGCTTTATTCAAAGTCGTATGCTCAATAAGGGAAAAGGTCCGGCAGTTCATAGTCTCAGAGTACAGGCTGACCGTGTGCTTTATCATAATTATATGAAAAAGGTATGTGAATCTCAGGAAAATTTATTTGTTAAACAAGCAGAAGTAGCATCTGTTATCATTGAAAACGGTGAAATATGTGGTATCAGAACGAAACTTGGTGCAGAATATGATGTTAAGGCTGTAATAATTGCAACTGGTACTTATTTGAAAGGAAAAGTTCATATAGGTGAGACCTCTTTTGAAAGCGGTCCTGATTCTGCATTGCCAAGTACTTTATTGTCTGAAAGTCTTATTGAAAACGGCATCACTATAAGAAGATTTAAAACTGGTACTCCTTGCAGGGTTCATAAAAGAAGTATAGATTTTTCTGTTATGGAGCGTCAGGACGGCGATGAAAGTATAGTTCCGTTCTCTTTTGAGACGGATTCTTCTGTTCTTAAAAATCAGGTTTCTTGTTTTGTTACATATACTAACCAAAAAACGCATAAAGTTATACTTTCAAATCTTGACCGTTCGCCTCTTTATTCGGGAAGAATTCAGGGAGTTGGTCCAAGATATTGTCCGTCTATAGAAGACAAAATAGTAAGATTTTCTGACAAGCCACGCCATCAGCTTTTTGTTGAGCCTATGGGTCTTGAAACTGATGAATATTATCTTCAGGGAATGTCGTCATCATTACCAGAAGATGTTCAGCTTGCATTTCTGAAAACTATAAAAGGACTGGAAAATGTAGAAATAATGCGTCCAGCATATGCTATAGAATATGATTGTTGTGACCCTACTGAAATGATGCCAACTCTTGAATTTAAAAAAGTAAAAGGACTTTATGGAGCTGGACAGTTTAATGGAAGTTCAGGATATGAGGAAGCGGCAGCACAAGGTATTATTGCTGGTATAAATGCAGCACTTAAAATTCAGGGAAAAAAACCTGTTATTCTTGACAGGGCAAGTTCTTATATTGGAACTCTTATTGATGATTTAGTAACAAAGGGTTGTGCTGACCCTTACAGAATGATGACTTCAAGAAGTGAATACAGATTGATTTTACGTCAGGACAATGCAGATAAAAGACTTATGCCCATAGGATATGAAATAGGTCTTGTTCCAGAAGAAGTATTCAGGAATATGAATTTAAAATATGAACTTGCTGAAAAGGAAATAAAGAGAGTATCAAGTCTTAATATTTCACCATCTGAAGAGATAAACAAGTTCCTTATTGAAAAAAATACTTCTCCGCTGTCTACAGGTTGTAAAATGGCTGATTTGATACGTCGTCCACAGCTTAACTATGGAATGCTTGCCGAATTTGATTCACAGCGTCCTGAACTTTCTTATGAAGTTTGTGAACAGGTCGAATTACAGATAAAATATGCCGGATATATCGACAAGCAACTTGCTCAGATTGAAACTATGCGTAAACTTGAAACAAAAAAGCTTCCGGAAAATGTCGATTATTCTAAAATAAGAGGTCTTCGCCTTGAAGCAATTGAAAAACTTAATAAAGTAAAGCCATTGTCAATAGGTCAGGCTTCAAGAATATCAGGAGTATCTCCGGCTGATGTTTCACTTCTTATAGTATGGCTTGCACAGAATAAGGAGGGAAATATAAATGCTTCCTGATTTTAAGTATGCTAAAGATTTATTTAATAAGTATGATATTGTTTTGTCTGAACAAATGTATAGAAAATTTGAGATATATGCTAATTTTCTTGTTGAGTATAATAAAAATGTAAATCTTACTGCTATTACTGACGGAAAAGAAATATTGATAAAGCATTTTTTAGATTCAGTTTTAATTGATAAATATTGTAATATTCCTGAAAATGCGTCACTGATTGATGTTGGAACAGGTGCAGGATTTCCATCAGTTCCATTGAAAATTTATCGTCCAGATTTAAATATAACTCTTCTTGACAGTCTCAATAAACGTATTACTTTTTTAAAGATACTTTGTGAAAAAATCGACATTACAGCAGAATTTATTCACGGTCGTGCTGAAGATTTCGGAAAAAATTCTGAATACCGTGAAACATTTGATGTATCTTGTGCAAGAGCAGTTGCACATCTTTCCGTTTTAAGTGAATTTTGCCTGCCTTTTGTCAAAAAAGGTGGAATATTTATATCTATGAAGGGTTTAAATGAGGATATAAAGCAGGCTGAAAGTGCAATTAATATTCTTGGTGGTGTTTTAAAGGATAATATTGTTTATTCCCTTGAAAATGATGGTAGACGTATAGCAGTTATTGAAAAAATATCGCAGACTTCTACAAAATATCCTAGAAACAGCGGTCAGATTAAGAAAAAGCCACTTTAATTATGTTGAATATTGTTATAAAATCCGACGTTTTGCATTTAAACGTCGGATTTTTTCAGTAGAATTTGTAAATCATCTGTGATAAAATTATCCTATAATAATGTAAAGGAGTGTTAATTATGGCAGGATTTTTAAATTTTACTAAAGATAGACAAATTAATAAAGTCATTGAAATTGATGTCAGACTTATTATCCCGAATCCTCATCAGCCTCGTACAGAGTTTGATGATTCAGATATAAGGTCACTGGCAGAATCAATCGGTCAGAATGGCATCTTACAACCTCTTTCAGTCAGAAAATCTGGAGAGAGATATGAACTTATTGCCGGTGAACGCAGACTTCGTGCTGCAAAGATGTGCGGTTTACAGGTTGTTCCCTGCATTGTGCATTATATCAGTGAAAGAAATTCGGCTATTCTCGCACTTGTTGAGAATATTCAAAGACAGGATTTATCATTTTTTGATGAAGCTGCTGCGATTGAAAAGCTTATATCTTATTACGGAATGACTCAGGAGGATGCCGCTTCAAAACTTGGAAAAGCTCAGAGTACTATTGCAAATAAACTCAGACTTCTGAGACTTACTGCGGAAGAACGTGAATTGATTGTGAGCTTTAATCTCACTGAACGTCACGCAAGAGCTTTGCTTAAACTCGGAAGTAGTGAGGAAAGAATAAGCATACTTGAAAAAGTTATCAAAAATAAACTCAATGTCGAACGCACTGAACGTCTTGTTGAAGAATACATAGGTCAAAAAAAGGTCAGGCAGAGCTATAAAACACGTTCAAAAGTATTTCAGAATGTGAAAATTTTTGTAAATACTATCAATAAGGCTATTGAAACAATGCAATCTGCTGGTATTGATGCAGATTCTAAAAAAATTCAGAATGATGATTATATAGAATACAGAGTGAGAATACCAATCGATAATAATAAAAATGCAGAACTCTGTACACTTAAAAATGATTTGTAATTAAAAGCGTTTCACGTGAAACGTTTCTTAAAAATGTTTGAGATTGCAGATTATTTACTTTGAAAATCAGCATATTTTCTGTCGGAAGTCCGGTAAGGTTAATAAACGAAGGAACGCACAAGTTCTGCTCGTTGATGATATAATATATATAAATATAAATATAAATAAAATGCTGTTTCCTATTTTTTATTTTTCGTTCCACGTGGAACGATTTTTTTTGCCGTTTCACGTGAAACGGTTTCTGAAAAAATATATTTTTTCACTTTACAAAATATATATGATATGTTATAATGTTTATGTAATATTTTATATTCATAAAAAGGAGCGATAATATGGGCAAAATTATTGCCGTTGCCAATCAGAAAGGCGGAGTAGGTAAGACTACTACTGTTGTAAATCTGGCATCTTACCTCGGTTCAAGAGGTTTTAAAGTCCTTTGTGTTGATATTGACCCTCAGGGAAATACAACTACCGGATTTGGTATAAAAAAGAAGAATATTGATAAGTCCTCTTATGATGTTTTTACCGGAAGAGTTAAAGTTCAGGATTCTATTATACATACAGATTATAAAAATGTTTCTATTATTCCGGCTAATGCAAATCTTGCAGGCTGTGAGGTTGAACTTATAAATATTGAAAACAGAACTCATCGTCTTAAAATACAACTTCTGACCTGTAAGCTGGATTATGATTTTATTTTTATTGATTGTCCGCCGGCTTTGGGACTTATGACTATTAACGGACTTGTTGCAAGTGACAGGGTAATTGTACCTATGCTTGCCGAATTTTATGCACTTGAAGGTCTTTCACAGCTTGCAAATACTCTTAAAATAGTAAGAACCAATTATAATCCTTCACTTGATATCGAAGGAATTTTATTTACTATGTTTGACCCTCGTCTTAATATTGCAAATCAGGTTGTGAATGAGGTTAATAAATTTTTTCCAGATAAAATCTTTAAAACTAAAATACCTCGCAATGTAA
This sequence comes from uncultured Clostridia bacterium, assembly GCA_947175655.1. Taxonomy (GTDB): domain Bacteria; phylum Bacillota; class Clostridia; order Oscillospirales; family Ruminococcaceae; genus Ruminococcus. The sequence continues at coordinate 11,204 of CAMWNQ010000015.1, forward strand.
GACTTTCTGAAGCACCAAGCTATGGCAAACCTATAATGTATTATGATAAATCATCAAAGGGAGCTGAAGCTTATGAAAATCTCGGACGTGAAATACTTGGTGAAGAAGTTAAAATCGAAAAAAAGAAATTCGGTATTTTTTCACGTTCCAGACAATGAAAGGATAATTTTTAAATGGCTAAAGGTGAACTCGGTTTCGGACTTGAAAGCCTTTTTGATGATAATTTTACTGATGTTCAGGTAAAACGAACTCTCAGGCTTTCAGAAATTGAACCAAATAAAGACCAACCAAGAAAATTTTTCCGTGATGAGGGAATAGAAGCTCTTGCGGAATCTATCAGGGAACACGGTATTTTACAACCGATTGTTGTACGTCCTCTTCCTAATGGCTGTTATCAGATTGTTGCAGGCGAAAGAAGATGGCGTGCTGCAAGACTTGCGGGTCTTGATGAAGTACCTGTTAATATAAAGGAATTTGACGATATCCAGACTATGCAGATTGCTATGGTTGAAAATCTTCAGCGTGAAAATCTCAATCCGGTGGAAGAGGCCAAGGGATATAAATATCTTATTGACAATTTTAATATGTCAAAAGAAAAAGTAGCTAAAATTGTAGGAAAATCACGTTCTTACATTTCCAATGCTGTCAGAATGCTTGCGCTTCCTGATTTTGTCCTTGATTCTGTTGAATCCGGAAATCTTACAGCTGGTCACGCCAAGGCTTTGTTGATGTTTGAGGATAAAAATCTTATGATGAGTATTGCTGACAAGGCTGTTGCAGGAAATATGACCGTAAGACAGATTGAAAATCTTGCTAAAAAATCATCTGAACAGGATAGTAATAAAAATAAAAAATCTGCTAAGTCTGATAAGCATATTGATAATTATTTTTCTGAAATGGAAATATCTCTTTGTGAACATCTCGGACGTAAAGTAAAAGTTGATTATGGTAAAAATAAAGGTGTTCTTATCCTTGAATTTTATGATAAAGATGATTTATCTGCTATTGCTGACAGGCTTGTTGATGAAAATTAAAGCCGTTTCACGTGAAACGGTTTTTGAATATTAATATATAATTTATAAGGAGTTTTTTTTAAAATGATTGATATTAAACTTATAAGAACTAATCCTGAACTTGTAAAGGAAAATATTAAAAAGAAATTTCAGGATTCAAAACTGGAACTCGTAGATAAGGTGGCAGACCTTGACAAACAATACCGTACTGTTAAACAGGAATGTGATGACCTCAGAAATAAAGTAAATACTATGAGTAAAAAAATAGGCAGTCTTAAGGCACAGGGCAAAGATGATGAAGCTGAAAAAATTAAAGCCGAAGTTTCTGAAATAGGTACAATTCTTACTGAAAAAGAACCTGTTGAAGCAAAACTTGAAGCTTATATACGTGAAATAATGCTTGTTATTCCTAATATCATTGATGAAAGTGTTCCGATAGGAAAGGATGACAGTGAAAACGTTGAAGTTGAAAAATTTGGAGAGCCTTTTGTTCCTGATTTTGAAGTTCCGTATCATGTTGACATTATGGAAAATCTTAATGGCATTGACATTGACAGTGCAAGAAAAACAAGCGGAAACGGTTTCTATTATCTCTGTGGTGACATTGCACTTCTCCAGTCAGCTATTCTTTCATATGCAAGAGATTTTATGGTTGACAGAGGTTTTACTTACTATATACCTCCTTTTATGATTAGAAGTGATGTTGTAACAGGTGTTATGAGCTTTGCTGAAATGGAAGGTATGATGTATAAGATTGAAGGCGAAGATTTATATCTTATCGGAACAAGTGAACACTCTATGATTGGAAAGTTTATTGATACCATTATTCCTGAATCAGAACTTCCGAAAACTCTTACAAGCTATTCTCCTTGTTTCAGAAAGGAAGTAGGAGCTCATGGAATTGAGGAAAGGGGAGTATATCGTATTCACCAGTTCGAAAAGCAAGAAATGATTGTTGTATGCAAGCCGGAAGACAGTATGGAATGGTTCAAGAAACTTTATACTAATACTGTTGATTTCTTCAGAAGTCTTGATATTCCTGTACGTACTCTTGAATGCTGTTCAGGTGACCTTGCTGACCTTAAAGTAAAGAGCATTGATGTTGAAGCGTGGTCGCCCCGTCAGAAAAAATATTTTGAAGTTGGTAGCTGTTCAAATCTTGGTGATGCTCAGGCAAGACGTCTTGGAATAAAAGTCAAGGCCAAAGACAAAAGCAAATACTTTGCACATACTCTTAATAATACTGTTGTTGCTCCTCCAAGAATGCTTATTGCTTTCCTTGAAAATAATCTCAATGAAGATGGAAGCATAAGAATACCAGAAGCTCTCCAGCGATATATGCGTAAAGAGGTAATAAAAAAATAAATGAATAGTAATTTTTATCATATTGACAATCTGGGTGAAATTTTTTCAATTACTATTGAAAGTGGTTTCAGACAGGAGCTTTTTGATAATTATGATTGTGAAAGTAACGGTGATTTGATTCAGGCTATTGTGAAATATCTTATAAGAATAAGTGATTTTGATGATTCCGAGCTTGAATTTGAAAGCGATGTTGATATCTTTGCCGTTTACTGCGAAGATGAAGAAAGCATTTATCGTCTTGCTAAAATTCTTGAGGATAATATGTATGACGATAAAGTTATTGATGATGCTATGAATTCTCCTGAGGTTCAAAATGAACTATAAAATGTGCCAATTAAAATTAATTTAATGGATATATAAAATGTTTGAAATAATATAAAAAAGTAAACCGTTTCATGTGAAACGGTTTACTTTTTAGAGGAGAAAAACCCTGATATGAATGGTATTAAAAAACTTAATCCCAAAGCTCCCATAAGCTGTTCACTGGTAAGACTTACTGTTTCAAATATTATCTGTAACTGTGGAACCGTTACTGCTAATATTAATGCTGTCATTGATACTAAAACGGCAAGTATCAGTTTTATATTTGAAAAGATATTGATTCTGAACAGTCCTTTTTCCTCGGATTTGCATTCAAAAACATGTATAAGCTGTGACATTACAAGAGTTATCAATGCTGATGTCCTTCCGGCTTCAATACTTCCACCAAGTTTTATTGCAAGTGTAAATGATGCAAGTGTTGATATTCCAATTAAAATGCCTCTGAATATAATTTTTGCCATAAGTCCTCCAGCGAAAAAGCCGTCAGTTGATTTTCGGGGAGGTTTATTCATTACATTTTCTTCTGGAGGTTCAAGACCAAGTGCAATTGCAGGAAGTCCGTCCGTCACCAGATTTACAAGCAGAAGCTGTACTGGCATAAGTACTATTGGCATACCCATTACTATACCAAGAAACATTGTAAGAACTTCTCCTATATTGCAGGATAAAAGATAACGTACAAATTTTCTTATATTTGAGTATACACAGCGTCCTTGTTCAACTGCATTTACAAGCGTTGCAAGATTGTCGTCAAGAAGTATTACATCTGCTGCCTGTTTTGTAACATCAGTACCAGTGATTCCCATTGCAACACCTACATCGGCTTCTTTTATTGCAGGTGCATCATTAACACCATCACCCGTCATAGTAACTATTTCGCCTTTTCTCTTGAAACTCTGTACTATTCTTAATTTATGTACTGGTTCAACTCTTGCAAATACTGAATATTTATCTATTTCTCTGTCAAGCTGTTCATCTGACATTAAATTTAATTCTTCACCTGTTATTGCTTGTTTACCTTTAAGTAATCCAGCTTTTTTTGCAATGGCTACGGCTGTATTTTTATGGTCTCCGGTTATCATTACTGTTTTTACTGATGCATTAGAACATTTTCTTATTGCTGTTTTTGCCTCTTCTCTTGGAGGGTCTATCATTCCTGCAAGACCTGCAAATATCAGATTTTTCTGGTCTGGATTTAATCTGTCTGTCTGAATGAATGCCATTGCGAGAACTCTTAAAGCCTTATCGGACATCTCTATAACTTTATTTTCTATATATTTTCTTTTTCCTGATGTCAAAGGTATTATATCGCCTTTTTCATTTATGTAATGACTACATTTCGGCAATATGACTTCTGATGCACCTTTATAATATGCTTTTTCACCGTCCGGAGTCTTGCAAAGAACTGCCATATATCTTATATCACTGTCAAACGGGATTTCCTTTATTTTTTTATGTGATGTTTCAAGTGATTTAGCTGTTATTCCTCCCTTAGCTGACATAATTAATAATGCTGTTTCTGTAGGGTCGCCTGTTACTTCCCATTCTCTGGAATTTCTGTTTCTTAATTTTGAATTTATTCTTATTGTTGCAGTATTACATAATACACTACATCTGAAAAATTCAGTGAGTGATTTTTCCATAGCTGTTTTTATTGGAATATCTTCATTTATACGGCATATATTTCCGCCTGTTCGGTATCCCATTCCACTTACATTATATATATTATCTCCACTGAAAATTTCTGTTACAGTCATACGGTTTTCTGTTATTGTGCCGGTTTTGTCAGAACATATTACAGATGTACAGCCTAATGTTTCAACGCTGTGAAGTTTATTTACAAGTGCTTTCTGTTTTACCATTCTGTTTACTGCAAGTGCCAGAGCTATTGTGACTGTAGCTGGCAGTCCTTCCGGAATAGCTGCTATTGCTATTGTTATTCCGGACATAAGCATTGTAAATGTATCTTCGCCCCTTAAAACTCCGGCAAGAAATACCGCAATACATACGCCTACACATATAATTGCTACTATTTTTCCAAGCTCGGCAAGACGTTTCTGCAATGGAGTCATACCTTCATCTATATTTTCAAGCATTGATGATATTTTTCCTACCTGAGTTTTTTTGCCTGTTGCTATTACTTTAGCCTGACAAGTTCCTTTTACTGCTGATGTACCACAATATATAATATTTGGTTTGTTCAGGCTGTTATCATTATCATTTTTTAATCCTACACGTTTTTCGACTGGTAGTGATTCACCTGTGAGAATTGATTCGTCTGTATTAAATGATGCACATTTTAATATTACACAGTCTGCCGGTATACGGTCACCAGATTCAAGTTCTATTATATCATCTGTTACAAGTTCTGATGCTTTTATTTCTTTCAGCACTCCGTCACGATAGCATTTTGAAACAGGTGATGTCATTGATTTCAATGCTTCAAGAGTTTTTTCTGTTCTGAATTCCTGAATAAATCCCAATACTGCATTTAAAAAAACTATCAGTATTATTGTTACAGCATCTGTTATTTCTCCTAAAAATATTGATATTATTGTTGCTCCCAATAATATCATTACCATAACATCTTTAAACTGTCCTGCGAATATCTTAACTGGATTTGTTTTTTTATCCTCTGCAAAAATATTTTCACCGTCTGTTTTTCGTCTCTGCACAGCCTCTTTTTCAGTAAGTCCCATTGTCATCACACCCTCTGTTTTGTATTCTTGTACATAATATGAATGACAACGGAAATTTATTCTTAATGTCTGGAATTAATCATATCCAGTATTTCTTTGAATGTACAGTGATATGTTTCGGATAAAATATTTCTTTCTATATAAATAGGTTTCTGATTTTTCTCTTATAAAAAAATCAGCAAACTGTAAAAAACAGTCTGCTGATTTGACTTAACGTGTAATGACCCGTACGGGAATTGAACCCATGATTCCGCCGTGAAAGGGCGATGTCTTAACCTCTTGACCAACGGGCCTTATAAAATAGCGGCAGTCAGATTCGAACTGACGACCAATCGGGTATGAACCGAGTACTCTAGCCAACTGAGCTATGCCGCCACATTAAACCGTAAAAATTATATCTATATAATCTGTACGACTTAATTATTATATACTAAAAAGCTAAAAATGTCAAGGGTTTTTTCTGAAAATATTAAATTTCGTCATTTTATACAAATTTATTATTCTCTGTCACGCTGTTTAAAACATACTGATGCAAGAAGTCCAAAAAGTATAGCTGCGGTAATGCCAGCAGATGAAGCAGTTAGACCTCCTTTAAATATTCCAAGAAATCCGTCCTCTGATATTGACTTTTTTACTCCATCAGCTAAAAGATGTCCGAATCCAACAAGCGGTACACTTGCACCTGCTCCGGCAAAATCAATTAAATATTGATATATTCCGAATGCTGACAAGATAACTCCTGCAACCACATATCCTGTAAGAATTCTTGCAGGGGTTAATTTTGTATAATCTATCAGAAACTGTCCTATCATACATATTATGCCACCTATTATAAATGCTTTTATAATATCAAGCCACATATTATTTAACTCTCCCATTTTAGATTTTATTTGATTTTTCTTAGATGAACAAGATGAGAAATTGCAGGTATTGATTCTCCCTGTTGACACGCAGTAGGGGACATCAATGCTCCTGTAGCAGCAAACAATATATTATTTATCTTTCCTTCTTCAAGTCTTGGAAGAAAATAACCACATAATATACTTGCACTACAGCCACAGCCTGAACCTCCGCAGTGTGTATCCTGTTTTGCGTTGTCAAACATCATTGAACCGCAATCTTTATGAACAGAACTTATATCTATTCCCTGTTTCATGACAAAATCTATCAAAAGACTGCTTCCTACAAGTCCTAAATCTCCTGTTATAATATAATCATAATCAACAGGAGATGTATTTGTTGCTTTAAGATATCTTATAATTGTCTCAGCAGCAGCCGGTGCCATAGCACCTCCCATATTATTTGCATCAGTTATTCCCATATCTGCGATTTTTCCGATACATCCTCCGACAATTTCTATATTTCCATTATCTATACTTGATAAGGTTACCGCACCTGATGCTGTACATGTCCATTGTGCTGTTGGGGTTCGCTGTCCTCCATATGAAAGAGGAAATCGGAATTGTCTTTCTGCCGTTGAAAAATGTGATGATGTTACAGCTATTGTTCTTTCTGCTGAACCACTTTCAAGTATTATTGATGACAAAAGAAGTCCTTCTGCCATTGTTGAACAAGCTCCATATATACCCAGAAATGGTATTTCAAGTTCTCGCAATCCAAATGTTGAACCTATACACTGGTTTATTAAATCGCCTGAAAATACTGCGTCAAAATTTTCCTTTATAAAATTTCCTTTTTTTATTGCTTTTTTGACTGCCTCCAGTTGAAACTTGCTTTCAGACTTTTCCCAAGTGTTTTCTCCGAAGTGGTTATCTTTTATAACTTCATCAAAACAACCTCCTAAAGGTCCTTGACCTTCCTTTGAACCCACTATTGATGCAAAACTGATTATTTTCGGACTTTTTTCTGTTAAAAAAACTCCGGTATCTATTTTTCTGGACATTTTTATCTCCTTTCCTTATTTGTATTTATTATGCTTGCTGATTAATCTTTCAACAATGTTTTCAACAATGTGTTGAAAAATATTAAAATGCTTATATTACTTTAGTTATTATTTGTTGTTCCTATTAAAATATACGGATAAATAGCAAAAAGTTTTTTACTGCATATAATAAAAT
>CAMWNQ010000016.1 GCA_947175655.1 uncultured Clostridia bacterium
TAGTATAATTGTATTGTAGTATATCATGTCATCATTTTTTTGTGGGATTGAAATTTCGTTTTTTATTTGGTTTTATTCGATGTGATATGCAAAGGTATATACAGCCAGCAAATATGCCTTAAAAAATAATAAAAATAAGATTTAATGCTGGAGAATGGAGAAAAAATATGTCATTTAAAACAACTAATCCTCTTATAGCAAAAATCAAGGCTGATTTCCTTGAAAAACTTAAAGTTCAGTATAACGTTGCACCTGAAGAAGCTTCAGATAAGCAGGTTTATCAGGTTCTCTCAAGTATTATTGTAGAAATCCTTAAAAAGAAAAGACAGTCTTTTGTTAATCATACAAATTCTGTAGGAGGCAAACAGATTTATTATCTTTCTATGGAATTCCTTATGGGACGTTCACTTAAAACAAGCATATATAATCTTGAACTTGCTGATGATGTTACAGCTATGCTTAAAGAATATGGAATAAACCTTGAAAAGATTTATGACAATGAACCTGATGCAGGACTTGGAAACGGTGGTCTTGGTCGTCTTGCAGCTTGCTATCTTGATGCTCTTGCAACTCAGGCACACCCTGCTATGGGTCATTCAATATGTTATGAATATGGTATATTCCAGCAGAAACTTGAAGACGGCTGGCAGACCGAATTCCCTGATAACTGGCTTCCGGGCGGTTCAGTATGGCTTGACCCACGTCCTGAACTTTCAGTAGATATTCACTTTGAAGGTGAACTTCAGGAATACTGGGACAGCAAGTATCATCACATTTCACATATAAACTATAATACAGTAGTAGCTATTCCTTATGATATGTATGTATCAGGATATAACAGTGAAGGTGTATCAGTTCTTCGTCTCTGGAAGGCGCAGGCTCCAAGCTTTGATATGGGTTCATTCAACGACGGTGACTATGCAAAGGCATTAGCTCAGAACTCTGTATCAAATGCTATTTCCAAGGTTCTCTATCCTAATGACAATCACCTTGAAGGAAAATCACTTCGTCTCCGTCAGCAGTACTTTATGTGTGCGGCAGCAGTAGGTGATATTGTAAATCATCATATGTCAGTATATGGAACTCTTGACAATCTTCACGAAAAAGTTGCAATTCATATAAATGATACTCACCCGACACTTGCAATCCCTGAACTTATGAGAATACTTCTTGATGACTGCGGATATACTTGGGAAAAGGCATGGGATATAGTTATTCATACATTTGCTTATACAAATCATACTGTTATGGCTGAAGCTCTTGAAAAATGGGATGTAAATCTTGTTAAGCATATAATTCCTAGAATATTCTCAATTATCGTTGAAATCAATAATCGTTACTGCCGTGAACTTATGGAAAAACACGGATATGACAGCTCAAGAACTACAAGAATGTCAATTATCAAGGATAACCAGATTCATATGGCTACCCTCTGTGTTGCAGTTTCACACAGCGTTAATGGTGTTTCAAAACTTCACTCTGAAATTATCAAGCAGTCTGTATTTAATGACGAATTCCAGACAACACCTGAAAAGTTCAAGAATGTTACAAACGGTATTGCATACAGAAGATGGCTTTATCAGTCAAATCCAGGACTTACAAATCTTCTTCGTGAAAAAATCGGTGACAAGTTCCTTAAAGACGGCGGAGAACTTATAAAGCTCCGTGAATTTGAAAATGATAAGGCTGTACTTGATGAACTTGTTAAGATTAAAAAGGCAAATAAGGAAAAGTTTGCAAAGTATGTAAAGAGCAAGAGTAATTTTGCAATTGATACTTCAAGCATATTTGACGTTCAGGTTAAGAGACTCCACGAATATAAGAGACAGCATCTTAATGTTATGAATATCCTTGCAGACTACAGCTATCTTCTTGCAAATCCTGACGCTGATTTTGTTCCTAAGACATATATCTTTGCAGCAAAGGCAGCACCAGGTTATTACCTTGCAAAACAGATTATCAAGCTTATCTGGGCTATTTCAGAAGAAATCAAGAAGAATCCTAAGATTTCAAAGAAGCTTTCTGTATATTTCCTTGAAAACTACTGCGTAACACTTTCAGAACTCCTTATGCCTGCAAGTGAAATTTCAGAACAGATTTCTCTCGCTGGTACTGAAGCATCAGGTACAGGAAATATGAAGCTTATGCTTAACGGTGCTATTACTCTTGGTACTCTTGATGGTGCAAATATTGAAATCGGTGAATCTGCTGGCTTTGATAATATCTTCATCTTTGGTATGAGAACAGAAGAAGTTAACAACCTTAAGGCAAGAGGATATAATCCAGAAGAAATATATAATAATAATCCTATTGTAAGAGATTGTATTGACAGAATGTATAGAGGTATTAACGGCTGTACATTCAATGATGTTGCAAATTCTCTCAAAACTCAGGATCCTTATATGGTTCTTGCTGACTTTGATTCATACAGAAGAATGCAGAAGTACAGTTCAGAATGCTATAAGGACGTTAACAAGTGGACTAAGATGTCACTTAACAATATTGCCGGAGCTGGTATCTTCTCAGCAGACCGTGCTGTAAATGAATATGCTGATAATATCTGGCATTTAAGATAATTAATTTTATTTAGTTGTGTAATGAAAAAAGGGGCGGGTGACAAACGTTGCCCGTCCTGATTTTTTTCATTTATATATATTTATAAAATTCTGAAAACAACGCATATCCGTTACTCGACTGACAATCCACCTTTGAAATCCATTAAAATCATTGACATTTTATAATTGTTGAAATATAATTTAGTCAGACATTGCAATGTAAATATTTTCAGAGGTGAACAAAATGAAAGATAAAATTACTTTCGGAAAATTTATCCGTTCAAAGCGAAAAGAACAGGGACTTTCACAGAAAGCTCTTGCAGATAAACTTTATGTTACAGAATCCGCAGTAAGCAAGTGGGAGCGTGGACTTTCATATCCGGATATTACAATGATTTCAGGAATATGCGAGGTTCTTAATATTACTGAACATGAACTCTGTACAGCAAGCGTAGATGAAAAACAGCATAGAATTGAACTTATGGCAGAAAAATATAAGAGATTTGTTATAATTTATAATATCATTCTCTGTATCGGCTATTTGTCAGCAATAATTCCGTGCTTTATAGCATTTGTAATCAAAGAACACAGCCCGTCGAAATTTTTTATACTTCTTACATCTCTTATGATGACGGCATCAGTATTAAATGTTCCCGTTATTGCATATAAAAATAAATGGCTTATAACGTTTGGAAGTTTATATGTATCTTTAAATTTGCTGTTTCTTTCAGGTAGTGTATATAGTGGTGGGGACTGGTTTTTAATGGCATTTATTGCGGTCTCAATGGGATTATGTATACTTCTGCTTCCGTTTATACTGCGTTCTGATTTATTATCACCATATATCGGAAAAAACAAGTCTCTTATCTGTATGATTGCTGATACTGTTATGATTATGGCGACTATTGCATATGGAACTTACAAATATGGTTCTTCTGAAAGTTTCTACAGCGGAATACTATGTGGTGCTTTTTGTCTTGCGATTGTGTGGGCAATATTTGTAATTGTAAGATATGCAAAATTCAATGTATTTTTCAAAATAGCTTCAGGACTTTCATTTGTTTCAGTATGGCTCTTATCGTTTGATTTCGTTATGAATAAAATATTTAAAACGGATAATATAACTATCATTACAGATGACTATAATTCTTTAAAGATTGTTGTTGCAGTACTTGCTGGACTTTCGGTGCTTTTTGCGTTGGCAGGATTATTGATTAAATATCATAAAAAAACTTAAAATATTATTTATCAGGGAGGAATTTTTTTGAATACACCAATTTATGACAGCTGGGATTTGAACTATAAAAATCCGTTTGGCGCAATTAACAGAGAAAGTGAATGCCGTTTTACTATAAAATTGCCTAAGGATATCCATCTGGATTATCCGCCAGGGGTTATATTATTCAGAAACGGATTTAAAGAAAGATTTTTAAATATGACAAAAATCTATGAGGAAAAAGACTGCAATGTTTATCAGGCATCATTTTATGCAAGATATTCAGGTGCTCACTACTATTATTTCTCATATACAAGTTATGGAACAAGACATTATATCAAAAAAATAGATGGACATATCGGAAATATAGATAATGGAGATTTATTCCAACTTACAGTATATGCTCCTTATTATGAAACTCCGGATTTCCTTAAAGGTGGTATAATGTATCAGATTTTCCCTGATAGATTCTGCAAGAGCGGAAAAACACACGAAAATATACCTTATGGAAGAATACTTCGTGAGGACTGGGGCGGAACACCTTATTATAAACCTGATGAACAGGGTCACGTATGGAACAATGATTATTTTGGCGGTGACCTTGAGGGAATACGTTCAAAGCTTGATTATTTAAGTGATTTAGGTGTAACCTGTATATATCTCAATCCGATTTTTGAATCACACGAAAATCACAGATACAATACAGCTAACTATATGAAGATAGACCCTCTTCTTGGTGATGAAGAAGATTTCAGAAGACTTTGTGCAGATGCTAAGAGCCGTGGAATATCAGTAATACTTGATGGCGTATTCTCTCATACAGGAGCAGACAGTATATATTTCAACAAGTTTAACAGATATGACAATGTCGGTGCTTATAATTCAAAGGATAGCAAGTATTATAACTGGTATACATTCTATAATTATCCTAACGAATATGAAGCTTGGTGGGGAATAGATACGCTTCCTAATGTTCGTGAAATGAATTCTCAGTATTTAGATTATATATGCGGTAAAAACGGTGTGCTTAATTACTGGATTGAACAGGGTGCATCTGGCTGGAGACTTGATGTTGCTGATGAACTCCCTGAAGAATTTATTGAAAATATCCGTACTGCTGTAAAGAGAAGCGGTAATGATAAAATAGTAATAGGTGAAGTATGGGAAGATGCTTCAAACAAGGAAAGCTATGGAATAAAAAGACTTTACCTTAACGGAAAAGAACTTGATTCTGTTATGAACTATCCTTTCAGAGAAGCTATTATAGGATATATCAAGGGCGGTGACCCGCATTGGTTCACTAACAGTATAAATACAATACTTGAAAATTATCCTAAGTGTACTGTTGATGTTCTTATGAACTTTGTATCAACTCACGATATAGAACGTGCAATAAACAGATTTGCCGGTGAAAACTGTGATGATAAGAGCAAGGACTGGATGGCAGAATGTTATCTTACAGATTCTGAATATATTCAGGGAAAAAATATGCTTAAAGCCTCAATGGTTCTTCAATACTTCCTTCCGGGTGTACCAAGTATATATTATGGTGATGAGGCCGGTCTTCAGGGATATAAAGACCCATTCAACAGAAGATGTTATCCTTGGGGTAATGAAGATACTGAACTTATCGAGTATACAAAGACTTTAGGAAAGATAAGAAGAAATAATCCAGTATTTGTTGACGGAAATATGAAGTTTATCTATACTGACAATGATGTAATGATATTTGAAAGATATACAGATTCAAGCCGTGCTGTTATATTCCTTAACAGATACGGAAATGAAAGAACTGTTGAAAATCTTTCATCAATAATATCTGATTATGATATTCTTGAAGTTGTTACAGGTGATATTTCAGAAAACAGAGTTAAACTTTCACCTTATGGATATGCAGTTATGGAATATGTAAAGCCAGAAGAATCAGAATCCGAAACAGAAGAAACAGCTGAATAATTTTATATTCTATGGGACAGTCTATTAAAAATGACTGTCCCTTTTTTGATGTCTACGGATAGTAGAGTAACGATATTCGGTAAATTCTACGGTTTGTGGGTTTACTTTTCAGGTGTTTGTGATATAATAAAATCAAAGAAGAGCGAAAGGAGGGAATATATAAAAATGAATCAAATAAAGACAGGCAGATTTATAATGGAACTCAGAAAAAGTAAAAACCTTACTCAGAAACAGCTTGCAGAAAAACTCAATATCAGTGATAAAACTGTTTCAAAATGGGAATGCGGAAAAGGTATGCCGGAAATATCACTGATGCTTCCACTATGTGAAGTTCTTGAAATAAATGTCAATGAACTTTTGTCAGGGGAAAGGATTTCAGAAAATAATTATCATAGAAAGGCGGAAGAAAATATGATGAATCTTATAAAAGAAAAACAAGAAAATAAAAGAAAACTTATTATAGCTATTATTATTGCACTTATGGGTGTGAGTATGCTTGTAGTAAGCATTATGATTGTCAATTATGAAACAGGTCTCAGCGACTTTTCCAAAATATTTTTAATAATATTCGGTGTTATTATGACAATTCTCGGTATAGTCATATCAGTTATTATTGACAGGGAAACAGGAGTTTTTGAATGTCCTGAATGTCATAACTGCTTTACACCTGATATAAAATCATATATAATGGGAGCACATACACCTACCAAACGCAAACTGAAATGTCCTGAATGTGGTGCGACTAAATACTGTAAGCATAAACTTGTAAAATAATTGTTAAAATAATCCCTTGACATCATCAAGACTTAATGAAGGCTGTAACGCAAGATTTATTCCGTATGATATAAGCTGTGATGCTCTTTCAGTAAGACGGTCAATATCTCTTGGCGTTACAATCATATTAGGAATATTTTTATCAGGTTCACAGTCTGTCATACTACTTACTATTGTATACATATCAACAACAGTTGGAACTCCTATTGCTATGACAGGTATTCCGAATACTTTCTGAGATATTTCCTTTCTGGAATTTGCAACACCGCTTCCGGGAGATATTCCGCTGTTTGAAATCTGTATTGTAGTACCCAGACGACTTATGTCAGAACAGGCAAGGGCATCAATAACTATTATTCCAGAAGGTTTTATCTCATTGCATATAGCTTTCAGAATTTCAGCGGTTTCAATACCGGTTTGTCCCAGAACTCCTCCGGCAAAAACACTGACACGTCTTAAAGATGTCAGAAATTTTTCCTCATCAGATGTGAATTCATTCTGAAGATGACGGGTAGCCAGAATTTTATTTGCAGTCTGAGGTCCTAAAGCATCAGGAGTGATGTCATTGTTTCCGATGCCGGCAATAAGTATATCCCCTTCTGGTATTAATTTTTCAAGTTCCTCTGAAAATTCTGCAATCATATCATCATAATCATCAGAAAATTTACTTAAATTATTTCCTTCCAAAGTTATATATATGCCTTTGCCTTTTCCTATTGATTTAAGATAATTGTCATTCTTTATTTCAATTTCAGTAATTTTAAATGCTTTTCCTCTTTTTTTCTGTATTATTTCTTTAGAAACTGGCTTTGAGCTTATACTTTCCAGTGCCAAATCAGTACGTTTATTCATAATAACCTCCGTTAATTTTATGTTTATATAATTTGTGCAAAATGTCAAAAAAATATGCATTATTTTTTCTATTATATTTCATTTTGCCTATTGCTTTTTTTTGATTTAAATGGTAAAATATTAATTAGTCTCATACGGATAAGTTAAATCCGATAAAAGTAGTTTCGTGTCACTGCTTTTAGTATATGCAAATATATTGTTTTTATTTTTTTAAGGAGGAAGTCAATAATGCCTAATATTAAATCTGCTAAGAAGAGAGTTAAAGTAAATAAGGTTAAGGCTGCTGCTAATAAGGCAAGAAAGTCAAATCTCAAGACTGCTATCAAGGCTGCTGAAGTTGCTTGTGTTAACAATAATGATAACAAGGCAGAAGCTATCAGATATGCTATAAAGAGAGTTGATCAGGCTTGTGCAAGTGGTCTTATGCACAAAAATGCTGCTGCAAGAAAGAAATCACAGCTCGCTAAGAAGCTTAACGCTGCCGGCTAATTGTAAGCTTTAATTGAAATATGGTCAACCACAATTCCACTGACTTATACAGGTGGGTTAAAGTTGATAAAATAAAAATTATTCTTCCCTCTGTATTTTTTTTGCAGAGGGTTGTTTTTTTGATTTATCATACAAAAATGAATTTTTAAATATATATAATATGTATAAAAAAATGAATATTTTTAATAGCATTGACTTTTAAAAAAACGTGTAATATAATAATGACAGGGTGTCATATTGGGAAAATATGATAATATATCAGGGATTGAATAAAGGAGAATTTAGTTTTGCCAACGCAGTGTTTTTTTAATCTTCCACACGAAAAACAGATGAAAATAGTCGGTTCAGCACTTATGGAACTTTCAAAAGTACCAGCTGATAAAATATCAATAAATCAGATTATTCATAATGCGGGAATTTCAAGAGGAAGTTTTTATCAGTATTTTAATGATAAGTTAGATTTGCTGGATTATATACTTTCTGATTTTAAAAATATGTCACAATCGTGTTTCAGAAGAAATCTTGAAAAATATAATGGTGATATTTTTAAAATGACCAGAGCTGTATATGAAGAAATAATACTTTTGGGAAAGAATGAACATAATCTTAAAATAATAGGGAATTTTTTCCGTGGCACAAAGTTTACTAGGAATGACCGTATAAATTTTATGAAGATTTTTAATATATCAGAATGCTTTCTTGAGGATATAATAATGCCATATGTAGAAAAAAACAATTTAAGAGAAACCAGCGTTGAATTTATCAGAAATATCATTGGAATTATTTGTCTTTTGGTAAAACAGTCCCTTACTGATATATTTTCGGATTATGATAATCTGGAGATATATAAAAACAGCTTTTATACCCAGCTTGACATAATCAGGCGTGGTTCAATAAAAGAATAAAATATTAATTATAAAAGGAGAAAACGTATGTCAAAATTCAGTGTAAAGAATCCGCTGACAGTATTTATGGCAGTAATTGCAGCAATAGTTCTGGGTATAGTGTCATATACAAGAATGACCCCTGACCTTATGCCAAGTATAGACCTGCCATATGTTATTGTCGTGACTTCTTATCCGGGAGCTACTCCGGAAAAAGTAGAAACGGTTATATCAAAGCCGTTGGAACAGAGTATGGGAACACTTGATGGTATAAAAAATATTACATCAACATCAGGTGAAAATGTTTCAACTGTAATGCTTGAATTTGAAGAAGATACTAATATGGATACTGCAACGGTTGATATATTACAGAAACTCAATCAGGTTGAGGGTTACTGGGATGATATGGTAGGAACACCATATATAATGAAATTAAATCCTAATATGATGCCTGTAGCTGTTGCATCAGTTAATATGGACGGAATGGATAAATCCGAACTTTCAAATTTTCTTGATGAAAAACTTTTAAACCGTCTTGAAGGAATAAACGGTGTTGCAAGCATATCAACAACGGGAAATGTAAATGAAGAAGTAAGTGTACTTCTTTCTCAGACCAAAATAGATAATCTTTATGACAAGATTTATGCAGAGATAGACAAAAACTTTGAAGAACCGCAGAAACAACTTGATGATGCAAAAAAGCCACTTACAGATGCTAAAAATGCATTTGATTCTCAGATTGCACATCTCAGAACCGGAGAAGTCGGAACGCCTCAGACTCCTGAAGAACTTGAAGCGGTAATATCTCAGATTACATCATCTCCTGAATACATACAGGTTCAGGAAGGCCTTGTACAGCTTGAACAAAGTCAGAAAGAACTTGATAAATCAAAAGAAGATGCTCATAAATCCATTGACCTTTCAGCATTGCTTTCAATGGATACTCTTTCGGGAATACTCACAGCACAGGATTTTGCAATGCCTGCCGGATATGTAAAACAGGGAAATGCCAGCTGGATTGTGAATGTCGGAGATGAACTTGAATCAATTGACGAAGTACAGAATCTTGTGCTTGCTGATTTAAAAATGGAAGGTCTTGAACCTATAAGAATAAAAGATGTTGCTGATGTTGTTGTACTTGATGACAGTGCAGATATATATGCAAAAATCAACGGCGATGATGGTATAATGCTTTCATTCTCAAAGCAGTCATCATATGCAACAGCAGATGTAGCAGAAAACATTGCTAATAAGTTTGCAGAGCTTTCAGAAGAATATGAAGGTCTTCACTTTGTAACTCTTATGGACCAAGGAGATTATATTCATCTTGTTGTAGATTCAATTACATCAAGTCTTTTATGGGGTGCTTTGTTTGCAGTAATCATACTGTTTATATTCCTTAGAGATATAAGACCTACTTTTATAACACTTTGCAGTATTCCAATAAGTGTAATTTTTGCAATAGTTCTTATGTATTTTTCAGGAATAAGTCTTAATATGATGTCTCTTTCGGGTCTTGCAATAGCAGTCGGAATGCTTGTTGACAACTCAGTCGTAGTTATTGAAAACATCTATAGATTAAAGAGTAAGGGTGAATCTGTTGCAAAGTCAGCTATATCAGGAGCATCACAGGTTGCCGGAGCTATTACAGCATCAACTCTTACAACAATATGTGTATTTTTACCTATAGTATTTGTTGATGGTCTTACAAGAACACTTTTTGTTGATATGGCACTTACTCTTGGATATGCACTTATAGCCAGTCTTATAATAGCTCTTACATTTGTACCTGCAATGTCATCAAAGATACTTAAAAAAGAAATAAAGAAAAAGCAGGAAAATCCAAATGGTATTACATCAAAATACAAAAAGGCAATTACATGGTGTCTTTCACATAAGATAGTAGTCTTTTTAACGTCAATAGTGCTTCTTGTAGGAAGTGTTATTGCAGAATTATCAAGAGGCTTCACATTTATGCCTGATATGGATATGCCTCAGCTTTCTGCAACTCTTGAAACAGAGCTGGGTACATCTTTTGAAGATACTACAAAACTTGCTGATGAAGCAATCTCAAGAATAAAGAGTGTTGAAGAAGTTGAAACAGTCGGTGCTATGATTAGTTCACAGTCTGGAATGTCAATGATGGGTGGCGGAGGTTCATCAAATTCAGTTACATTCTATATTATGCTTGATGAAAATAAGAAAAGGACATCAGGTGAAATAATCAAGGATATAAATGACCTCTGTTCAGACCTTGACTGTGAATTTGAAGCATCAGGTTCAACTGATATGTCAGCTCTTATGGGAGGTTCAGGAGTATCAGTAAATATTTATGGTGATGATTTTGAACAGTTACAGAAGTCAGCAAAAGAAATATCTGATATGATTTCAGAAGTAGAAGGCACTCAGAATATACTTAATGGTCTTGAAGAAAATGACCCTGCTTTAAAAATCACTGTTGATAAAGAAAAAGCAATGATTAATGGTCTCACAACAGCACAGATATTCAGTGAAATATCAAAATCCCTTACAACTGAAAAGAAAGCTATTGATGTAATATTTGATGATGCATCATATGAAGTTTATGTATCAAATGAAGATACAGAATCAGTAACAGTTGAAGATATAAAAAACTATATTATTCATATCAATGCACCAAGCGGAATGGAATCAGAAGTTAAACTCAGTGATATTGCATCTGTAGAGGAAACACAAGCTCTCAGCAGTATTGCACGTTCAAATCAGAAACGTTATCTTACTGTTTCAGCTGAAATTGCAGACGGTTATAATGTATCACTTGTTTCACAAGAAGTCGAAAGTAAAATTAATGAATATGAAGTACCGAAGGGTATAGAAATTGAAATATCCGGTGAAAACGAAAATATTATGGAATCAATGAAAGACCTTGTACTGATGCTTTTTCTTGGTATAATGCTTGTATATATGATAATGGTTGCACAGTTCCAGTCACTGAAATCACCTTTTATCATTATGTTTACAATACCTCTTGCGTTTACGGGTGGTATTCTTGGATTATTTGTTACAGGTTTTGAAATAAGTGTTATATCAATGCTCGGATTTGTAATGCTTTGTGGTATCATAGTAAATAACGGTATCGTGCTTGTTGACTACATCAATCAGCTCAGACTTGATGGTATGGAAAGAAGAAAAGCTATTGCAGAAGCCGGAGCAGTAAGAATGAGACCGATATTTATGACATCTATTACTACAATTCTTGGACTTCTTGTAATGGCTCTCGGAGTAGGAAACGGTTCAGAAATGATGCAACCTATAGCAATAGTTTGTATCGGCGGTCTTGCATATGCAACAATTCTTACACTTTTTGTAATACCTTGTCTCTATGACCTTATGAACAAAAAAGAACTCAAAAAATTATCCAAAGAAGATCTTGAAATAAGCAAACTTTAATTTCAGAAAAAATCTTCCCACCTTTTTAGGTGGGAGATTATTTTTTTAAAAATTTTGATTGGAGGAAAAATAAATGGATAAAATATGGGAAGAAATGTATATGTCTGCTAAGTTAGTACAAAATGAAAGAAAAATTTCAGAATATGTTTCAGCAGGAGAAGTTTCAGCGGCAATACTTTCAAAATCAGGAAAAATATATACAGGAGTATGTATTGATACTTGTTCAACTCTTGGAATATGTGCAGAAAGAAATGCAATATTTAATATGATTACAAACGGTGAAAAAGAAATATTGAGAGTTCTTGCAATTTTGCCCGATGGTAAAATCGGAGCTCCATGTGGTGCTTGCAGAGAACTTATGGTACAGCTTATGCCTGAAACATATAAAGATATTGAAATTCTTCTTGATTATGAAAATAAAAGGATTGTAAAACTTGGAGACATAACCCCTGAATGGTGGATATAATTATATACAATATTTAATATATATTTCAAACAGTTTAAAACCCCGATGTAATATCGGGGCTTTTTTTGTTATTATTTGTTTTCAACAGAAATCCAGATTTCATTATGATAGGAATCAGTTGAATATATTTCCAAGTCTATGTCTTTTGCGGGCTTATAATCTGATGACGGGAAAAATTCAGCAAATACAGTATGCCAGAGTTTCTGTATTCCCTCTTCAACGTTTTTAGCAGTATACTCCGTGGAATTGAAGATAATCCAAGTTAATGCAGGTATATCAATAATTTTATATCCCTCCGGAACTTCTCCGCCGTCATATTCAACACCTATTGAGTATGGAAAATCTTTATTTGTGGTTGTGTTTTCATCGATGCAAAGTCCGGCAATGCAGTTACCAAGAACGCCATCTTTTTTAGCAATTTCAAGAAGATATTTTTCTGTTCCGTCATTTACACATTCTTCCCAGAATGCAGGAATGTCTTTTCTGCCGATGACATTTTCAAGTTTTGTAAATCTCTGAGTCTTGACAATCATTCTGAATGCTTCTTTTTTTTCGATTCTGTAATCCATAAGGTTACCGCCTTTCAGTGAAATTGATATTGACAGTCTGGCAAAAGATTTAAGGGGGATATTATGATTTTTACGTGCTGTATTTGGAGTTATACCGTGAAATCTTGTAAATGCACGTGTAAAGCCTTCGGGAGTATCATAGCAGTATTTTAAAGCAATATCAATAATTTTTTCATCTGTGTTAAGAATTTCATTCCCTGCAAGTGTAAGTCGTCTGTTGCGGATGTATTCGCCGAGAGAAAATCCGCAAAGTATAGAAAATATTTTCTGAAAATAGAATCCTGAAATATTCATCTCGCCGGCAATAGATTCATAGTCAAGATTTTCAGTGATGTGTTCTTCAATATAATTTATAGATTTCTGAAATCCTTTTACCCAGTCCATATAGTTCCTGCCTCCTGTCTGTAAATATCATATCATAATTAATAAAAGACATCTTGATATATTCTGTTTAATTTTGTCCTTAAAAATAAAAAAACCACCTGTTTAGGCGGTTTTTATTTATTTTCTTCATTTTTTTCTAATAACACAAGAGCGACTAAGGATTCCCTCTGTGAAGGATTTTGATTTAAATCAACTTTCAAAACATCGTGAGTTACATGTATGACCTTCCAACCATCTTCTAACAAATTGTTAACATTAATGAAATACTTGTTTTCATTAATGTTGCCTTGTTCATTATAATCACGGCTATTACTCAAGTAAACTAACTTCTGCATTTATTTATCTCTTCCTTTTAAATTTTCTGGTGCGGAAGATGGGATTTGAACCCACACGCCATTGCTGGCACAGGCACCTGAAGCCTGCATGTCTGCCGTTTCATCACTTCCGCATATATAATACTGTGATATTGTAACATACAAAAATATAAAAGTCAAGAGTTTTTTGATGTTAAAAATACAAATTAAAAAAATAAGGCGGAATTTTAAAAAAATCCGCCCGTATTTTTTAGTCTTTTACATAGACTGCAACTATTTCAGCGATATACTGAATATGTACAGGGTCTTTTTCATAAAAGTTTCCGGCATTTTCAGGTTTGATAAAGTTATCAGTTGAGAGTTCCTGAGAGTAAAGCTTACGGCATATAATAATTGTATCAGCCTCATCAAAAGCCATTACATTTTCAATATTTACAGGAGTGAGACCAGCTTCTTTAATTTTATCGCAGTCTCTTCCGGATTTTGAACCGCATATCTGTAAAGCTTTTCTGTATTCCTCACCAAGAAACGAGAGTGAAAAATATTCATCATTTTCGATGAACTGGTATGTAAATCTGTTTGGGCGGATATAACAAGTAGCTACATTTTTATTCCAAAGTACGCCCATCTGTCCCCAAGAAGCAGTCATAGTATTAAAATTTTCACTGTTTCCGGCAGTAACGAGCATCCATTTTTTTCCTATGGAATTAAAGGGGTTGAAACTGAGAGATGATATATCTGTTTTTTTAAAGCTCATAAATAATCTTCCTTTCAGATGAAATAATAATATATATTTATATTAACATGAAAAGCAGAATATTACAAGATTTTTTTCAGACTTTTTTAAGAACAGATTTATATTGCAGACGTATTTTGTCAGTTATAAGAGCAATGAATTCTGAATTTGTAGGTTTTCCCTTTCCAGTATCAACGGTATATCCGAAGAATGAATTAAGAGTATCAATATTTCCTCTGTCCCAAGCTATTTCAATAGCGTGACGTATTGCACGTTCAACTCTTGAAGATGTTGTGTCGTAGATATTTGCAACAGTTGGATATAAAAGCTTTGTTACACTTTCAAGTAAGCATTTATCTTCTATTGAATAGAGTATAGCAGTTCTAAGATAATGATAACCTTTTATATGTGCAGGGACTCCGAGCTGATGTATAATATCAGTTACAACTATTTCCATATCATCACTGATGCTGTTTATTTTATTCTGGATTGATGACTTTATAACTGAAAACAAGTCATCAGCACTATATGGTTTAAGAAGATAGTAAGATGCACCAGCTTCCATAACCTGTCTTTCTATAAATTCGTTATCATAGGAAGATGTTATTATAAATACAGGTACTTTGAGACTTGTTTCTTTCACTTTTTTCATTATTGAAACGGCATCGCCGTTCTGGGAGGATATATCAAGAACTGCAATATCAGGACGGTCATTTCTTATAGCTTCATAAAGAACATTGCAGTCTTTTCTTCTTGTATAAGCATAAAGACCGTTTTCACGGAGCTTATTTGCCACGCAGATACCACATTCAGCAGAATCATCACCAATTAATACTTTTATTTTATTATTCATTTTTATGTCTCCTTTATTTTGTTTTATTTAGGTTTTGATGTTGATTTTATTTTGCTTTTAAATAATATCACATTTTCATATAATATTGCAATAGCGTAATTTGTTGAATTTCGGCAGATGTTGTTGTAAATAATCAAAAATTGTTGAGAGAGCAATATTTTGTTAAATATTTACAATTATATATTCTGAACAGAACAATATATTATACTATATCACTAAATGCCCTGAAAAATTACATAAAAAAAATTTATATTATACTCTTGACAAATTATAATATATGTGATATAATATTTTATACAGTAAAAATAAAATATTTAGTTCTATTGAGTAGGAATATCCGAAATATAGATGTGCGGGCCCTGTGCAACAAGTCACCGTGAACCATGTCAGGCGGGAAACCGAGCAGCATTAAGCGGATTGCCTTGTGTGCCGCAGACCAGCCTGCACATCTATGTTCCGGATTTTTTATTGTAATTTTTTCTATATTTGAAAGGAAGTGATTTTGTTGTATAAAGCTCTATACCGCAAATGGAGACCTCTTACATTTGATGATGTAATATCCCAGCAACATATAACAGAAACACTCAAAAATCAGGTAATAAACAATAAAACTGCTCACGCTTATCTTTTTACAGGTTCAAGAGGTACAGGAAAAACAACCTGTGCTAGAATACTTGCAAAAGCAATAAACTGTAGTTTTGTATCGGAAGGGAATCCCTGTCTTGAATGCGATATATGTAAAGATGCAGACAATAATACTCTTGCCGATATAGTGGAAATTGATGCCGCTTCAAATAACGGTGTTGATGATATAAGAGATTTGAGAGACGGAACTGTATATACTCCTGAACGCTGTAAATACAAAGTTTATATAATTGATGAGGTTCATATGCTTTCTGCAAGTGCTTTTAATGCATTGCTTAAAATAATGGAAGAACCACCGGATTATGTGAAATTTATACTTGCAACAACAGAAATACATAAAGTGCCAGCTACTATCGTTTCAAGATGTCAGAGATATGATTTCAGAAGAATAAAATCCGAGGATATTTCAAAAAGACTTCTTTATATTGCAGATAAAGAAAATATATATTTAAAGGAAGATGCATCTTTTTTGATTGCACGTCTTGCGGATGGCGGAATGCGTGATGCTATTTCACTTCTTGATCAGTGTTCAGTATGTGCAGAAGAAATAACACTGGAATCTGTTTCAGAAATTGTCGGTATTGCTGGCAGAGACTATCTTTATGATATGATAGAATATTTTTCGGTCAAAAATATAACTGGAGTTCTGGAAATTATAAATAATCTTTATGGAATGTCAAAAGACCTTTCAAGACTTTGTGAAGAATTAATAATACAGTTCAGAAATCTGATGCTTCTCAAAGTTTCTCCGGATTCAGCAGACAGCATTATTTCTGTTATGCCTGATGAACTGAAAAGACTTAAAAAAATCAGTGAATCTTTTGAAACTGAAAAGATTATTTCTGTAATTGATATTCTTCAGGAATGCCATGAAAAAATGTCCAGAGTGCTTAATAAGCGTGTTGAACTTGAAATGGCAGTGATAAAGCTTTGCAGGGATATTCCAGTTGTTCAGGGAGAAATCTGGACAGATAATTCAGAAGTGCTGGATAAGATTAAAAAACTGGAAAATCAGATTAAAAACAGACTTATTGTAAAAAATGATGACATTGTTGAAAATCCTGTAAAGAATGTAGCTGTTCCTGAGCCTAAGCCAAATATAAATCTTAAGAATATAAAAATTGAAGAACTTGAACTTTTTGAAAACTGGGATAAAGTTCTTGAAGAATTCAAAAAGGTAAAGCCTGATGTTGCAGGAAGTCTTCACGATGCTGAAGTAAAGGTTGCAGGAAATGTGCTCTTTATAACGGCAAAAAACAGATGGTTTATGGATTTGTTCCAGAAGAAGGAACACGCTATGTCATTGGGCGAAACTCTTTTTAAAGTAACAGGTCAGAGATATGCTCTTAGAGTAAGATGCCTTGTTACTGAGGAAGAACAACGAAATATGGCAGAAAATCTTATACAAAAGGCAATAGCTAGCAATATTGACACGGCTGTTGAGTAAAAGTATAATATAAATATTAAAATTAAAAATTATTAAAACTAAGGAGAATTTTTATGAAAGCAAGAATACCTAAGAATATTGGCGGAGGAAATCAGAACGTCAATGCTATGATTAAGCAGGCACAGAAAATGCAGAATGAAATCACTGACCTTCAGACTGATATTGAAAACAGAGAATTTTCAGCTACTTCAGGCGGAGGAGCAGTAGAAGTTGTTGTTACTGGAAAGAAAACTATTAAATCACTTTCAATCAAGCCAGAAGTTGTTGATGCCGAAGATATAGAAATGCTTCAGGATTTAATTATAAGTGCCGTTAATGAAGCAATCAATGTTGTTGAACAGACTACAGAAGATGAAATGAGCAAGATTACAGGTGGAGTTGCACTCCCAGGTTTATTCTAATATATGGCTGACTGTAATGCACTGCCTCTTATAATACTTTCGGAAAAATTTGCAAAGCTTCCCGGAATTGGTATGAAAACAGCTCAGAAACTTGCGTATTATGTAATGAAAATGGATGAGCAGGAAGCGGAGGATTTGGCGAATGCTATTATAGATGCAAAAAAGACCGTTCACAGTTGTTCGTGCTGTCAGAATCTTACGGAATTTGAGATATGCCCGATATGTTCGGACAAATCAAGAGATACATCTGTAATATGTGTGGTAGAATCTCCGAAAGATGTCTCGGCATTTGAAAGAACGAGAGAGTATAATGGTTTATATCATGTACTTCACGGACTTCTTTCACCTATGGAAGGAATTACTCCTGAATTCATAAGGGTAAAGGAACTTCTGGCACGTCTGGGTCAGGGCAATATAAAGGAAATAATAATGGCAACAAATCCTACTGTTGAAGGAGATGTTACTGCCAGATATATAGCAACGCTTATTAATCCTTTAGGTATAAAAGTATCACGTATTGCCTCGGGACTTCCTGTCGGAGGTGCGCTTGAATATGCCGATGAGGTTACATTATACAAGGCACTTGAAAACAGAAATGAAATGAAATAATATTTATAAATTATGAAAAAACGGACTTTATGTCCGTTTTTTTTATTTTGATGACAGATATAAAAAACTATTGTAATAAG
>CAMWNQ010000017.1 GCA_947175655.1 uncultured Clostridia bacterium
ATCTGATACTTCTTGATGCTCCTACACTTTTTGAAAGTAATACAGATTCTATATGTGATATTATAATATCCGTAATTGCTGACAAAAATTCAAGAGCCAGACGTATTATTGAACGTGACAATATCACTCCTGAACAGGCAGAAAGTCGTATCAACTCACAGCATACTGAAAAGTTTTTTATTGAAAATTCAGATTATTATATAGAAAATAATAATTCCCCTGAACACGCTTTACAATCTGCATATGAATTAGCAGATAAAATTATAAATCTATAATATTTTACGGAGGTAAAATTTTATGTCAGAAGAAAAAAAGAAATCTGAACAGCTTAAAGAAAAACTGTTTGCATCAAAGAAAAATGCAGTCTACAGAATGAACTGCGATGAATTAAAGGCTTGTGATGAATTTGCTGAGGATTATAAAAAGTTCCTTGACAACGCAAAGACTGAACGTGAAGCAGTTGAAGCCACTTTGAATATCTTAAAGGAAAAAGGCTTTAAAGAATATAAAATCGGTTCAGGTCTCAAAGCCGGTGATAAAATCTATCAGAATAACAGAGGCAAAGCCATAATATGTGCAATAATCGGAAGTGAACCTATTGAAACAGGTGTAAGATTATGTGCTGCCCATATTGATTCTCCACGACTTGATATGAAACAGAATCCGCTTTATGAAGATTGTGAAATGGCATTCTTTAAAACTCACTATTATGGCGGTATCAAAAAATATCAATGGACTGCTATTCCTCTTTCACTCCACGGCATTATTATAAAGTCTGACGGTTCAAAAGTAACTGTAAAAATAGGTGAAGACGAAAATGACCCTGTTTTCTGCGTGAATGACCTTCTTCCACATCTTGCAACAGAACAGTCAAAAAGAACTCTCTCCGAAGGCATAAAGGGTGAAGAACTTAATATCGTTATTGGTTCAAGACCTTTTAAATTTGAAGATGATGAAATAAGTGATGCAGTAAAGCTCAATATTTTAAATATCCTTTATGAAAAATATGGTATTACTGAATCTGATTTCATTTCTGCTGAACTTGAAGCCGTACCAGCATTTAAAGCAAAGGACATCGGATTTGATAGAAGTATGATTGGCTCATACGGTCACGACGACAGAGTATGTGCATATACTGCACTTAAAGCTACTGTTGATATTGATGAAATCCCAAAACATACTGTTGTAACTGTTCTTACTGACAAGGAAGAAACAGGAAGTGACGGAAATACAGGATTATGCTCATCTTATCTTAAATATTTCATTGAAGATATTGCAGAAGAATTCGGAAAATCCGGCAGAGCTGTTATGACAGCATCACAATGTCTTTCAGCTGATGTAAATGCTGCTTTTGACCCTAATTTCGCAGGAGTATACGAACGCAACAACTGTTCTTATATAAACAAAGGCGTATGCGTTACAAAATATACAGGTGCAAGAGGTAAGTCAGGAACTTCTGATGCTTCTGCTGAATTTGTCGGAACTGTAAGAAATCTTCTTGACAGTGAAAATGTAATCTGGCAGACTGGTGAACTCGGTAAAGTTGATATGGGCGGTGGAGGAACTGTTGCTGCATATATTGCAAATCTCAATATTGATACTATCGATGTAGGTGTTCCGGTTCTCTCAATGCACGCACCTTTTGAAGTCGTTTCAAAAATTGACACTTATATGGCTTACAGAGCTTTTTCAGTATTTATTAAATCCTGATTATAATAAAAACAGGCGGAATTTTAAAAATTCCGCCTTTATTTTTAATTATTCTTCTTCTGGCATTTCCCAGTTGTGATATACATTCTGAACATCATCATTATCTTCAAGATGTTCAAGAAGAAGATTCATCTTCTTAATATCCTCTTCACTTTCAAGAGTTGTATATGTTGCAGGGATTTCATCAACATCTGCTGATATTATTTTATATCCCTTTGATGCAAGACCCTCTCTTAAAGCGTGAAGATTTTCCGGTGTGCATTCGATTTCCACAGTCTCTTCGTTTACGGACAAATCATCTCCACCGAATTCAAAACAATCTTCCATTACTGTATCTTCATCAAGACCTGTATTTTCAAGTATTACAAAGCCTTTCTTTGAGAACATAAATGATACGCAACCGCTTGTACCAAGATTTCCACCGAACTTGTCAAAATAATGACGTACTTCACCGGCTGTTCTGTTTTTATTGTCAGTAAGGCATTCAACTATTACTGCAACGCCTGAAGGACCGTAACCCTCATAAATCATAGTTTCATAGTTGTTCTTGTCACCCTCACCGGCAGCCTTTTTAATAACTCTGTCTATATTATCATTAGGAACATTGTTTGCTTTAGCTTTTGCAATCAAATCTCTTAATTTACTGTTGTTATTCGGGTCTGGCCCGCCCTCTTTTACACATACAGTAATTTCACGTCCTATTTTCGTGAATATTTTTCCCTTTACGGCATCAGTTGCCTCTTTTTTTCTTTTAATATTATTCCATTTTGAATGACCTGACATTTTTTATTCACTCCTGTCAAAAATATTTTCAGAAAGATTTATCAATATATAATTAAAAAGCTCATAAATACGTCCATTTTCGCCCGTAAGATAAAGATATCCGAAAAGACATTCAAGAGCTGTAGCCTTTCGGTAATCAACAACATTTGAATGCTTGGGAACTGTATTCCCTGTAGCGTTTCTTCCTCTTTTAAGGATAGTTATTTCATTCTCGCTGAGTTCAGAAATTATAGCATCATATACCTTTGACTGGAACTCCGCACATACCATCTCTATTTTCAGCGAGTGGAGTTTTGATACAGGCATATTTGCCATTTTAAGCAGACTTTCTCTTACAAGAGTATCATATACACTGTCACCAAGAAATGCAAGTGAAAGCGGACTATACTGATTCGCTTTATGATGTGTTAATTTTTCTCTCATAATATAAATTACTTCACATAATCAAATTCAAAACCTAATATGTTTACAGTATCGCCCTCATTGATTCCCATTTCTTCGAGTTTATCAATAATACCACTGTTTCGGAGTATCCTCTGGAAATACTGGAGAGACGAATAATCGTCCATATCAATGGTACGCATAATAGGTTCAAGCCAGTTTGCTGAAACATAATAGATATCATCTTCTATTTCAACAGAAAATTCTGTTCCTGTTTCTGGTTCAAGTTCCGGAATGAATTCAGTTTCAAATTCTTTTATAGGCGGAAGAGTATCAAGAACTTCAGCAATATATTTTATAAGTTCATCAGTGCCTTTTGTAGTTCCGGCAGATATAACAAAAAAAGGAAGATTTTTGCCTTCAATATATTCCCTGAGAGCATTAATCTGTTCCGGAGATGCCATATCGGATTTATTTCCCACAACTATCTGTGGACATTTCATAAGGTCTTCACTGAAATTTTCAAGTTCCCTGTTGATGATGTCAAAATCTTCAGCCGGATTTCTTCCTTCAATTCCTGAAACGTCAAGAACGTGGACTATAAGACGGCATCTTTCAACGTGACGGAGAAATTCGTGACCAAGACCTGTTCCATTGCTTGCACCTTCAATAAGTCCCGGAATGTCAGCCATTACAAAGGATTTTTCAGGGCCTGTTCTTACAAGTCCGAGTACGGGAACAAGAGTTGTAAAATGATAATTCGCAATCTTGGGCTTCGCTGCACTTACTACGGAAATAAGTGTTGATTTTCCTACATTCGGAAAGCCTACAAGTCCTACGTCTGCAAGAAGTTTGAGTTCAAGTGTTACTTCAAATTCTTCACCGACAAATCCTGGTTTTGCAAATCTTGGAATCTGACGTGTTGAAGTTGCAAAATTTGCATTTCCTTTTCCACCTTTTCCGCCCCTTGCAAGAACTTTAGGTTCACTAGTGGACATATCAGCCATAATTCTTCCGGTCTGAGCATCTCTTATAACTGTTCCCCTTGGTACTTTTATTATAAGATTTTCCGCATTTCTTCCTGTACAGTTTCTTGATGAACCGTTCTGACCGTTTTCAGCTACATATTTTCTTTTATATCTGAAATCGATAAGGGTTGAAAAATTATCGTCTACCTGAAATATAATATCTCCGCCACGACCACCGTCTCCACCGTCAGGGCCTCCGGAAGCAACATATTTTTCACGATGAAATGAAACCGCACCGTCTCCGCCATTTCCTGCCTTTATTCTGATTTTCGCTTTATCTACAAACATTAAATTTTTACCTCAAAAATTAAAATCCCAAGCAGACACGCTCGGGATTTGTGATTTTAGTTACTGTTCTGCGTAAACAGAAACCTTCTTGCGGTCACGTCCGTAACGTTCAAATTTAACTTTTCCGCTTACTGTAGCGAAGATAGTATCATCTGAACCGATTCCAACACCAGCACCTGGATGAATGTGAGTACCACGCTGACGAACGATGATATTGCCAGCCTTTACAAACTGACCGTCTGCTCTTTTAACTCCGAGTCTCTTTGATTCTGAATCACGACCGTTCTTAGTTGAACCAACACCCTTTTTATGAGCAAAGAACTGCATACTAATTTTAATCATAAGTTACACCTCCGGATAGTTATTTTAATTGTTTTCGGGAATTCCTCTAAAATGGATTTCAGATGAAGTCTTAGCATATTCAATATTGCCTCCGAATTTTCATCTGGATTTTTTACCCTTAATTCAAAGACATTATTTTCAGCTGAAACATCTGCATCCATACTAAAACCATCTGTAATAAGATTAGCCGAAAGCTGCACCGCTGATGATACAGAAGCACATACTATATCACTTCCGGAATCCGCATAGCCGGAATGTCCGCTTATCTGAAAACCTGTGAAATTTCCCTCTGACTTAAAAAATTCTGCACGAATCATAAATTAAGCTTTGATAGCTTCAATTCTAACCTGTGTATAAGGCTGTCTGTGACCCTGCTTTCTCTTTTCACCCTTCTTAGGCTTGTAAGTAAATACAGTAATCTTCTTAGCCTTGCCGTTCTTGATAACCTTTGCTTCAACTGCTGCACCTTCAACATAAGGAGTGCCTACCTTGATACCATCTTCAGTACCAACTGCAACAACATTTGCAAAAGTAACTGTTTCTTCAGCTTCAGCAGCAAGCTTTTCAACGAAAATTACATCGCCTTCCTTAACCTGATACTGCTTTCCACCTGTTTCAATAACTGCGTACATTCTCAATGCACCTGCCTTTTCAAATAAAACTCGCTGTAACAGGCGTTACATCATAAAAATCATAACATAAACTTCAAAGCCCGTCCACATGCGGCGTAATTATTATAACATCAATTCAAAAAAATGTCAAGCATTAAAAAAACATTTTAATACAATTATATATATTTCACAGTTTTATTCAATTTATGTAAAAATAATTGTTAAAGTATACAAATTAAATTATTAAATGCAACTTTTCTGACATTTAAAAGCACTTATATTATATAAAGAGAAAAACTCCCGAAATACATAAAAACAATGGGAGAAATACAAAAGAAAGTTTTATATATTTAACCTCCTTAATAAAAAAGACTGTCTGGATTTTTCCAGACAGCTTTTTTATTTTATTCGCCTACAGGAAGAGATGTTACTATCTTTGCAAGATACTGTTGAACTGCAAGTGCATCATCTGCTGTAATACCATTGCCCACTGCGTGAACATCAGCATTTTTAAGTCCTTTTTCGCCAAGTTTGTTATTTTCGTTGTCTCCTACATAAGAGGCAACTGCTACTACATCGGCCACATCAACAACACCATCATCATTAGCATCACCATATAGTACACCTTCTGACTTAGTAGGTTCTTCTGATGACACAACAGTTGTTTCTGTTGTTGAAGCTTCAGTTGTAGGAGCTACTGTAGATGTTGTAGTGTCTGGAACATCAAGACCGTCAATGATTGAATAGAATGCCGGTTTAGCTGTATAATCTTCATTGAAGAGGAGCGGTGATTTTGAAGCTCTCCAGCTCTTGTCATCAGTTGTTCCCCAGAATACAACGGCTGAAATACTATCCTTATATTCCATAATTGCATCCATTATGTCACTGTAATACTTAGCCTGTGTCTCAAATCCTGCCTCTGATTTATCTGATGTTGTTGCATCAAGTTCAGTTACCTGAATGTCAAGACCTGTTTCTGCAAATTTTGCAAGAGCTTTTTTGTATGCTGAAACTCCAGGGAAATTTACATCAAGATGTGACTGCATACCGATACCATCAATAAGACCTTTTTCTTTAAGTCTGTTTGCCATTGCAACAATAGCATCGGTTTTCTGTGGCATATATTCGTTAAAGTCGTTGTAATAGAGCTTGCAACCTTCCGGAGCATATTTTCTTGCATATTCAAATGCATAATCTACAAAAGAGTTATCACCGAAAATCTTGACCCAAGCTGAATTATTTGAACCGCTTGAACCTTGTTCACCTGGTTGACGTGGGTTTCCGTCATCAAGCCATATTTCATTTACAACATCCCAAGCATAAAAATCAACGTCCGAATATTCCTTTTCGATAGCTTCAAAAACATTCTTGATGTAGTTTTCCATACGTACAAGCATTGCATCTTTGCTTAACCATTCACCGTCGTCAGCATAGTTTTCCTTAAAAAACCAGTCCGGAGTCTGGCTGTGCCATACAAGAACGTGACCTCTTACAGGAATTTTATTGTCACGGCAATAGTTGAGAATGGATTTTGCACTTGCAAGGTTTACCTGCGGATTGTCATTTCCGGCAGCTATAGATGCATTTCTGTCAAGTATTGCATCAGGCTTTAATTCATTTCCGAGAGTTATACTATTAAAGTGCTTATCTATAAGGTCTTTTGTTGACTGTGGTGCAAGCTCTGATGTTGTAACGGCTGTACCGATTTTAAAATATGGTGAATATAATTCTTTTAATGAAGGTATATCACTTTCAATCTGGTGTACAGGAGCTACTAAAAGTGCAAAATCATCTACATAGATATCTGCTTTATCATTGCATTCAAAGTAAACATATACATTTTTAACATCTTCTGAAAAACTTAATTTTGTTTCAGGAATTTCAACCCATTCTCCCTGACTTACTACAGATTTTAAATTTGTATAGTGTCTTTCACCAGCAGTATCAGTATATTCCATACTAAGATTAATCTGATTGTACCATTCTGTTCTTACCCAAGCACTTACTGTATATTCTACACCTGCTTTGCACTTATTATCAAGTAAAAACTGCGGACCGTTCCAATTTTTTTCTCTTCCGCTGACACGCATTGAACTTGTACCACTATGAGCAGAATTTGTTACGATTTCAATTTTTTCAACTCCACCTCTGCCAGTAAATTCTGAAACGTCTTTGCCATCTTCAAAATCGCTGACAAATACTGTGCGGTCTACAGGAACATCAACTGCGTATACAGATGGAAGCATTGAACAGAGCATAGCTGTTCCAAGAACTCCGCAGAATACCTTTTTAAGTTTATTTTTCTTCATACTTACAATCCTCTCTTATTAATTTTATATTTTATTATTTTTATAATATCATAATTATCAACTGTTGTCAATATTAATTGTGAATTTTTTATAAATATTTGCTTATAATTAAAAAATATTATTCTGTGATTTTTATATATCCGTCTTTCCAGTTTTCAAAAGCAAACTGCTGAAAATCCTGATTTCTGTCAAAAGGCAAAAAGCAATCGTTATCATTTTTAAAAAACCCTATTTTATATATGTCCCCTGCTTTTGCATCTGCTGGGACAATAAAATCAATAGATGCTATAACACCATTACAACCTCTATTGTCTGAATCGGCAGTAATAATACCTATATTATCAAGATTTTGTCCTGCGATAGCATCAGGGGGAGTATCTCCGCCCCAGAATATAGACATAACTGAAACCATATCAATGCTGGCGTCTCCTCTCTCAAATGACGGAGAACCATTTCTGTCAGCCTGCACTTCTAGTCTGTCATCAAAACATATGTGAATACATGAACTTGCCCAACCACTTTTAATTCCTGATACTGAATAATCTACTTTTACTACAGTACCTTCATTATGGTTAAGTTCTGAATAGCTTATCTCCTTTTCTTCAATGCTTAAAACGGGTCTGTCTGAATTTTCGTCATTTTCCAGAATTTCAGATGATTCTTTATCTGAAACATCTTCTAAAATAACAGACTCATTGTTGCTTTCATCTGCAACTTCCTTATTTTCCGCACAAGATACTGTCATCAAAAAAGCAGATAATATACAAAGAGAAATCAATATTTTTTTCATAATAATCCACCAGCCTTTACTTAATAATTCAATATCAGAAATACTAAGCGGAACACCATTTTTATTATACATAAATAAAAAACAGTGTTCCGCATATATATGAAATGATATTTATTTTTACTTCTTGAGTTTTATGGCTTCCTTGACTTTTACAACTATATTGTCAGCACAGAGTCCGAATTTCTTGAGAAGTTCAACTGCCGGACCTGAATAGCCATATTCATCATTAACGCCTACTCTTACAACAGGTACAGGGCAACAACCTGTTACAGCCTCTGCTACAGCAGAACCAAGTCCACCGATAATGCTATGTTCTTCAACTGTCACTATAACGCCTGTATCAGATGCACATTTACATACAAGTTCTTTATCAAGTGGCTTTATTGTATGTATATTCACTACTCTTGCACTTATTCCGGCATCTGCAAGTGTTCTGGATGCTTCAAGTGCTTCATATACCATAAGTCCGGTAGCAATTATAGTAACATCGGTACCGTCTCTAAGCACAATACCCTTGCCAAGCTCAAATTTATAGCTTTCACTGTCATTGAATATTGGAACTGCAAGTCTTCCAAATCTCATATATACAGGACCTACATAATTTATAGCTGACTCTATTGCTTGTCTTGCTTCAACGTCATCAGCAGGGTTGATAATAGTCATTCCCGGAATAGTACGCATAAGTGCAATATCTTCATTGCACTGATGAGTTGCACCGTCTTCACCTACTGAAATACCGGCGTGAGTTGCTCCTATTTTTACATTGAGATGAGGATAGCCTATTGAATTTCTTACTATTTCATATGCACGTCCTGCTGCAAACATTGCAAATGTACTTGCAAACGGAATTTTTCCGGCTGCTGCAAGACCTGCTGCTACACCCATCATATTAGCTTCTGCAATACCACAGTCAAAAAATCTCTGAGGATAAGCCTTTTTAAATATAGCTGTCTTTGTAGCTGCTGCAAGGTCAGCATCGAGTACAACAAGATTTTCATATTTATCTGCAAGGTTTGCAAGTGTTTCTCCGTAGCTTTCTCTTGTAGCCTTTCTGATTAAATCCGCCATTTTAATTAGTCCTCCAAATCCTTTAATTGCTGATTAAGTTCTGCCATAGCCTGTTCATACTGTTCTTTTTTAGGAGCTGTACCGTGCCAAGAAACCTGATTTTCCATAAATGATACTCCTTTGCCTTTTACAGTCTTCTGAATAATTGCAACAGGTTTTCCGGTAATTTTTTCTGCCTCATTAAAAGCATTTTCAATCTGGTCAAAGTCGTGACCATCTATTGAAATTACGTGCCAACCGAAAGCCTCGAATTTCTTGTCAATCGGTTCAGGTGAACATACTTCTGAAAGTTTTCCGTCAATCTGGAGACCATTATAGTCTACTACAGCAGTGAGATTGTCAAGTTTATAGTGAGATGCAAACATTGCGGCTTCCCATACCTGACCTTCTTCTATTTCACCGTCACCAAGAACAGTATATACTTTGTAGTCTTTATTTGAAAGTTTTCCGGCAAGTGCCATTCCGCAGGCTGCTGAGATACCCTGCCCGAGAGAACCGCTTGACATATCTATTCCAGGGATATTTATACAAGGATGTCCCTGAAGCATTGAACCTATATGTCTAAGACTTTTGAGTTCTTCTTCCGGAAAGAATCCTTTCTGTGCAAGAACTGCATAAAGTGCCGGTGCTGTATGACCTTTTGAAAGTACAAAACGGTCTCTGTCTTCCATATCAGGATTTTCAGGATTAATATTCATCTTTTCAAAATAAAGATATGTAAGCAAGTCGCATATTGAAAGTGAACCACCGGGGTGTCCGGATTTTGCATTGTAAGTTCCCTCAATAACACCCATTCTTGCCTTGCAAGCCCTCTTCATAAGATTCTTTTTTAAATTTTCTTCCATAAAAATAGCCTCCATATATTAATTAATATTGATATTAATAATTAATTAGCATATTAATAAGCTCCGCAACAGCATTTTTATCACAGGAGCTTTTTAAAAGAATATCAGCAGTTTTTTTGACTTCGGGCTGTGCATTGGAAGGTACTGCACCGAAATCAGCCATCTGAATCATTTCGATATCGTTATCATAATCCCCTATGGATATGAATTTAAAATCCTGCATGCCATCAAGCTTTCTGTAGATGTCAAGAGCAGTACCCTTATTTGATGACGGTTCAAGCATTTCATAAAAAATCTCCGATGACTTAACAAAACTAACTTTATTATATCCTTTTTTGTCGATAAAGTCAACAAGTTTTTCAAGATTTTCAGGAGATGATGCAAAAAGTACTTTCAGCCACTTTTCAGAAGACATATTTTCAAGACAACAGAATTCAGGAGTAATCCTGCATAAATCCGTATGAAGCTGTTCATATTCGTTGTTTTCAAATATGTAAGTACCTTCTTTTTTAAGGATTTCACCACCAATATTTTCTACATTTTCCATTATTTCTATAGAAATATCTTTTGCTTCTTCCGGAAGATATACTGAATACAAAATCTTATCTTCAGCATAATCATAAATCATTGCACCGTTATACAAAATGACAGGCATATCAAGTTTTAGCAATTTTGCATATTGTTCAAAAGACTGTATTGTTCTTCCTGTTGCAACAGTAAAATGACCACCCATATTTCTGAATTTATCTATAGCGTCAAGATTTTCCTTGCTTATTTCCTTTTCAGAATTCAGAAGAGTGCCGTCCATATCAGATATGATAATTACTTTCGACAAATCTTTCATTTAAACACACCCACTTTTAATTTATAATTCATAATTGTAATGATAATTTTTTATTTACAATTTCTGATTTTGTATTGGACAATCATGAAATCTTAATTTTTTTCAAGTTTGTTCAGAATCTTTCTAAAATATTCAGGAAGTTCGCTGTCAAACTCCATATATTTTCCTGTTGAGGGGTGAATAAATCCTATTTTCTTTGCGTGAAGACACTGTCCCTCTATACCCTTATAAGCTTTTCCATAGACATCATCTCCAAGTACAGGGTGACGGATATATGAAAGATGTACTCTTATCTGATGAGTTCTGCCGGTTTCCAGTCTTAGTCTGAGATGTGCATAACCCCCGTACTGCTTTATGACTTCATAATGAGTAACGGCATTTTTTGAATTATTCTGCGCAACACACATTTTTTTACGTTCAGTATGATGTCTTCCGATTGGTGCGTCTATAGTTCCTGATAATTCTTTAAAATATCCTGATGCTATAGCTTCATATTCTCTTGTAAAACTGTGTGCCTTAATCTGTTCAGAAAGTTTTATATGTGCATTGTCATTTTTTGCGACTATCAAAAGACCGCTTGTATTTTTGTCAATACGGTGAACTATCCCCGGACGTATTATGCCGTTTATCCCCGAAAGACTGCCTTTACAGTGATATAAAAGAGCATTTACAAGAGTTTCGCTGTAATTTCCGCAGGCTGGGTGTACTACCATACCTTTTTTCTTGTTGACAACAAGCAAATCATCATCTTCATAGACTATATCAAGAGGTATATCCTCCGGTTCTATACTGAGTTCAAGAGGTTCAGGAACGTTTATTTCTATTATATCACCGTTTTTGAGCTTTCTGGTTTTTATTATCTCCTGACCGTTTACAGATATATCTCCCCCCCTTACAAGACCATCAACACGATTTCTTGTAAAACCCGTATTTCCATATTCGACAATCCACTTTTCAATACGCATATTATTGGCTGTTTCATCTGCAATCAAAGTTATAGTTTCCATTACTTACTCTCCAATTTTTCTGATTTCTTATTATCAAAGAATATAACGTATATACAGAATAACACAACGCCTACTGTAACACATATATCTGCAAAATTGAATATTGCAAAGTCAAAGAGCTGAAAATCAAACATATCTATAACTTTACCGTCATTAAAAATTCTGTCTATAAGATTTCCAATGCCCCCACTTATCATAAGAATCATAGCTGTATAAGAAAGTTTCGACTTCTTACCATATCTGACAAGAATATACAGAAATACAAGCATTATCAATGATGTAACGGCTATCAGATAAACTCTTTTTCCCGCCATACTTCCGAATATTGCCCCTGTATTTTCGTGAAGCGTCAGGTCAAATATTTTAAAATCCCCGATTTTTATAAAATCAACACTTTCGTGAAGTACAAGATTGTTCACACACCAATTTTTTATAAGCTGGTCACATATCACAAGAAGTGCAATAGCTACAAAAGCAATTATAATCATTTAAAAATCCTTTCACAAAATAAATACAGCCTGCCGTCAAACAGCAGGCGTATTTATTTTAATTATTTCAGATTATCTTATAACTCCGGCACATCTTTCGCAAAGTGTCGGATGTTCTTCGTCAGAACCTACTGTAACTGAGTAGCACCAGCATCTTTCACATTTTCCGCCCTCTGCTCTCATTACTTCAAATTCTGTATTATCAGTACCATCAGCAACTACTTCAACGGCAGATACGATAAGAATGTCAGCAAGATGACCTGATACCGATTTATATTTTTTAGCAGTTTCAGAATCACAGTGAATTACTATCTTTGCTTCAAGTGATTTTCCGATTACTTTTTCGTTACGTTTTTCTTCAAGAACCTTGTTTACTGATTCTCTTGTATTATATATGAATTCCCATTTTGAAATAAATTCATCAGTGAAATCTATTCCGGACTTCTCCGGCATCTGATTGAGGAATATACTTTCTGCATCATCAGTTGATTTGTGTGGCATATATGACCAGATTTCTTCTGCTGTAAATGAGATTATAGGAGCTGAAAGTCTTGCAATTGCACTGAGTATTCTGTACATTGTTGTCTGAGCTGAAAGTCTTATTTCTGAATCTTCTTTTTCACAGTAAAGTCTGTCTTTTATAATATCAAGATAGAAGTTTGACATATCAGTAACACAGAAGTTGTGTATTGCGTGGAAAGCTATATGGAAATCAAAGTTATTATAGCCCTCGTTTACCTTGTCAATAACAGCATCAAGCTTCATCAATGCCCACTTATCAAGTTCAGTGAGCTTGTCATCGCTTACAGAATCAGTATCAGGATTAAATCCCTTGCCGTTTCCGAGATTTCCGAGAATAAATCTTGCAGTATTTCTTATCTTCTTATATGCCTCTGAAAGCTGTTTAAGTATCGGCTGTGATACTCTTATATCAGAATGATAGTCAGAAGATGCTACCCAAAGTCTGAGAATATCTGCACCGTAAACATCAGTTATTTCATTTGGTGCGATACCGTTGCCAAGTGATTTATGCATAGTCTTTCCGTTTCCGTCAACTACCCAGCCGTGAGTACATACTGCCTTATACGGAGCTGTACCTCTGTAAACTACTGATGTGAGAAGTGATGACTGGAACCAGCCTCTGTACTGGTCTGCACCTTCAAGATATAAGTCAGCCGGTGCTCTGAGACAGTCATACTGTTCCATTACTGCTGAATGTGATACACCGCTATCAAACCATACGTCCATTATATCATATTCCTTAGTAAATTCACCGCAACCGCATTCGCATTTTACATCAGACGGAATAAATTCAGCAGGTTCTCTGAGCCACCAAGAATCAGCACCTTCTTTTCTGAACATATCTGCTATTGCCTTTATTGTTTCATCAGTAACGATTGGCTTTCCGCAGTCTTTACAGTATACAATCGGAATAGGAACACCCCAGGTTCTCTGACGTGATATGCACCAGTCGCTTCTGTCACGAACCATTCCCTTTATTCTGTCTTCGCCCCAAGCAGGAATCCACTTTACATCTTCAATAGCTTTTATTGCTTTATCCTTGAAGCCGTTTACTGAACAGAACCACTGCTCTGTAGCACGATATATAATAGGACTGTTACATCTCCAGCAATGAGGATAAGGGTGTTCGATTTTCTTTATTGCAAGAAGTGCATTATTTTCTTCAAGTTTCTTTGCAATAGCCTTGTTCGCCTCATCAGTATCCATACCCTCGAATTCACCTGCTTCAGCAGTCTGTTTTCCATTGGCATCAACACATACAAGTATGCCAATATCATCATATTTCTTACATACTTCAAAGTCTTCAACACCATAGCCCGGAGCAGTATGAACACAGCCTGTACCACTTTCAAGTGTTACGTGATCGCCTACGATAATCGGAGAAAGTCTGTCATATATAGGGTGCTTTGTCTTGATTCCTTCAAGTTCTGCACCTGTGAAAAGTCCAGTTGTTGTATATTCTGATATACCTGCTGTTTCCATTGTAGTTTTTACAAGTTCTTCAGCCATTACATAATATTCACCGTTTGCGTTTACAAGAGTATAGTTATAATCAGGGCCAAGACATACAGCAAGGTTTCCAGGGATTGTCCAAGTAGTTGTTGTCCAGATTACAAAATAAATCTTTGAAAGGTCAAGACCCATACCAGTAAATATTCCCTTATCGTCTGTGACATTGAACTTTACATATATTGAGTGACATTTATCATCAGAATATTCTATTTCAGCTTCTGCAAGGGCAGTTTTACAGTCAGGACACCAATAAACAGGTTTAAGTCCCTTGTACATATATCCCTCTTTAGCCATTTTTCCGAATACTTCAACCTGACGTGCTTCATATTCAGGTTTGAGAGTAAGATAAGGGTCATCATAATCGCCTATTGTTCCAAGACGCTTGAACTGATTCATCTGATTCTTTACGTGAGTAAGAGCAAAATCGTGACAGTGCTTTCTGAGTTCAACCGGAGGAATTGCACCGCTTTCAACGCCTATTGATTTCATAGCTTTAAGTTCAATAGGAAGACCGTGAGTATCCCAACCCGGAACATACGGAGCATAAAAGCCACTCATATTTTTATATTTTATTATAAAATCCTTAAGAGTTTTATTGAGTGCTGTACCAAGATGAATTTCACCGTTTGCATAAGGAGGACCATCGTGAAGTATATACTGTGGTTTGCCCTGATTTTTTTCCATCATCTTATAATAAAGCCTGCTATCTTCCCATTTTTGAAGGATTTCAGGTTCTCTTTTAGGGAGATTTCCTCTCATAGGGAAATCTGTTTTAGGTAAATTAAGTGTCTGATTATAATCCTGTGCCATTTTAAATTTACTTTCCTTTCAGATTATATTTTATTATCATATTCTTCAACAACGTTTCTGACAATGTTTTGAGAAACATCTTTGGAAACTTTTTTGCTGACATATTCCGGAATGTCATCATCACTGGAATCATCAATACTGTATCCGACAGCATCTTCAAAAGTTTCAGGCATTGCTGAAATCAAATCAAGATGACTTTTATACATATCAAAAAGAGCCTTTTTAAAGTCTGAAACCTGTTGCTGAGCTATGATGAGTGCTTCACGTTCCTTGGCAACTTCAGCTCTGTTCTTTTCCATAGCGATAGCGTGCTGTCTTGTAGCTTCATCGATAAGAGCATCAGCCTTTTCCTGAGCATCTGCAACAATTCTTTCTGCTCTCTCGTTAGCCTCTGCAATTACCTGATGTCCCTGCTTCTGAGCACCTAAAAGAGCATCTTTAAGAGCATCTTCATCTCTCATATACTCACGTACTTTATCAGCAAGAATCTGTAATTTACCGTTTGTCTCATCACGTTCAGCATCGATGTCAGAAAGTTCTCTTTCAAGCTCAACAAGAAATTCATCTATTTCTTCCTGCTTGTAACCGAATGCTGCTTTTTCAAATCTTTTATTTCTTATGTCCTTAGCAGTAATCATAATTTTTCTACCTGCCCCTTTCATCATATATGATATATTTTTTATATTTATTTGTATTTTTTTATAGTAATACGGATTCTTCCTTTTTTTGAAAGTCCCGTAATTTCACTCAAAATAAATCTTCCGTAGCCCTTAACAGAAAAAACATCATTGCATTTCATCTCATATGATGATGAAAATACAGGGGTAAAATTAATCTGAACTCCTGCATTTTTTATAATCTGTGAAGTTTTTTCACGGCTGATTTTTATTGCAAGACTTATAATACTGTCAGCCCTCATAGAGGAAACTGTACCACTTATGTATTCAAACTCCTGCACTTTTTCTATATCAAACGGAATATCATTATAGATTTTTACTCCGGTTTTTCCTATCTTTGAGACTGTACTAAATATTAATTCTGAAGCAGTATCAGTTAAAAAAATCTGTGTTTTTCCCTCAGAGACAACTATATCCCCGATTGTTTCACGTTTGAGACGCATAGCCATAAGCGAACCCAGAAAATCCCTATGACTTAATTCATCTGATTTTCTGTATGTGAAAGTAAGACATCTCAAAGGAGCTTCTTTTTCAAGATTTTCACTGTAAAGTTCATCAAGATAATCACAACCGTTCAGACTGTATACACAAAGAATTTTTCTCTGTGCCTCCGGATAGCCTCCCCAGAATTTATACCTGACATCAGGATATTTT
The DNA here is from genome assembly GCA_947175655.1 of uncultured Clostridia bacterium. Taxonomy (GTDB): domain Bacteria; phylum Bacillota; class Clostridia; order Oscillospirales; family Ruminococcaceae; genus Ruminococcus. The sequence goes on from CAMWNQ010000017.1 coordinate 16,670, forward strand.
CTGCATACTTCCTCAGCTTCAAAACACTGTTTTTCATCAAGGAACATTGAATAGACAGGTGAATTGATTTTTGAACTCTGTCTTATCATATCCTCGGTTCTTGCCGGAATCAAATCCTTTTCCGACTTCATCTTTAAAGAATAACCCCGTTGTTTTCAAGTTCGCCGACAAGGTCTTCACCTATAAAACCTACATTATAAGGTGTAATGATATAAGTGAGATTTGCAACAGGTTTAAGACTTCCGCCGTTTGCATATGCAACACCTACAAGAAAATCAATAATTCTTCTTTTATTTTCAGGTGATGCCGTTTCAAGATTGAGAACTACAGTTTTCTTAGCAATAAGATGGTCAGCAATCTGTTTTGCATCTGTGAAAACTTCCGGCTTTACAAGAACTACCTGAAGCTGTGCAGTAGTCTGAATGTTTACAACTTTATTTCTTCTATCAGTTGATGACTGTATAGCTTCTTCAATTTTTTCAGGCTTATTACTTGTAGTACGAACCGATATTTCGTTATCTGGTTCTTCGTTTACGTCATCTATATCAGGGTCACTATAGAAAAAGCCTTTGATATTCTCTAATAAACTCATTTTATATTCTCCTTTATATATTTTTTTAAAAGTCCCCCCAATCAGGGAGTGATTCATAATTCATAATGATTTACTTTTGTAATTATTAATTATGCAT
>CAMWNQ010000018.1 GCA_947175655.1 uncultured Clostridia bacterium
TAATAATAATTTTGTGATATAATATCTATTAAACAGTTATTTTTTCAGCTGTGCTTTTATTTTTCGGAGGTGATTTTCAATGAAACATGTTGTTACAATCAACAAGGCTAATCTCAAGGAATCTGCTGCTAAGGGTGGATGCGGTAAATGTCAGGCTTCTTGCCAGTCAGCTTGCAAAACTTCTTGTACAGTAGCTAATCAGAAGTGCGAAAGATAATCTTTCAGACCGTTTTTCTTTAACCGGTCGCATTGGGGCAGCATTTCAATGTTGCCTCATTTTTGCATTCAGAAATAAAATTTATAAATTTCATTAAGTGGAGGTCTTTTTTAATGATACATAAATATAAATTAAACGGATTTAATATAGTTATCGATGTGAACAGTGGCGGAGTTCATATAGTTGATGACCTTACATATGATATGCTTGATAATGTTAAACCGCCTTTTGATGAAAAATGTCCAGAAAAAATAATTGAAAAGCTTTCAATGTTTTATAAAAGAGAAGACATTGAAACCTGCTATGATGAAATAGTTCAGTTATATAATGATAAAATTCTTTTTTCAGAAGATGACTATGAAAAATATGCAGATTATTCTGTTGCCTCTCCTGTAAAAGCAATGTGCCTTTTAATATCACAGGATTGCAATCTTAGGTGTGAATACTGTTTTGCATCTACCGGAGATTTTGGAATGGGCAGAAAGCTTATGACTTTTGAAACAGGTAAAAAAGCTATAGATTTTCTTTTGAAGATGTCAGCTAACCGTGAAAATCTTGAACTTGACTTTTTCGGCGGTGAACCTCTTATGAATTTTGATATCGTAAAACAGGTTGTTGAGTATGCACGTTCAAAGGAAAAAGAATACAATAAAAAATTCAGATTTACTATTACTACTAATGGTATGCTTCTTGATGATGAAAAGATTGATTTTATTAATAAGGAAATGTCTAATGTTGTATTGTCAATAGATGGAAGAAAAGAAGTAAATGACCGTGTAAGAAAACGTGTTGACGGTACAGGTTGTTATGACAGAATAATGCCTAAATTCAAGAAACTTGTTGAAAAAAGAGGCGACAAGGAATATTATGTAAGAGGTACTTTTACAAAATATAATCTCGATTTTTCTGAAGATGTTTTTGACTTGTATAATCAGGGATTTGACCAGATTTCAGTTGAACCGGTTGTAAGTGATGCAACAGAAGATTATGCAATAACAGAAAATGAACTTCCGGAAATTTTCAACGAATATGAAAAGCTTGCAAATAAAATCTATGAAAGTGAAGCAAACGGAAATAAATTCAACTTCTTCCATTTTATGCTTGACCTTAATCAAGGACCTTGTGTTATAAAGCGTTTAAGAGGTTGCGGAGCAGGAAATGAATATGTTGCAATAAGTCCGGACGGTGATATATACCCATGTCATCAGTTTGTCGGAATGGAAGAATATAAAATGGGCAATCTTGATAATGATACATTTAATTATGATATTAAAAAGCAGTTTGCGTCTTGTCATGTTTATTCAAAACCTGAATGTCGTCAGTGCTGGGCTAGATTCTATTGCAGTGGTGGCTGTAATGCTAATAATTATCAGTATATGGGCGATATTCATACAGCTCACAAACTTTCCTGTCATATGCAGAAAAAAAGAATTGAATGTGCAATAATGCTTAAAGCACTTAAATTTTCAGAAGAAAATTAAAATATTATATAATTTTAGAGTAATAAAAAGACGGCTTTTTTTGGCCGTCTTTTAATTTTATATTTATCTGTCCTGATATTTTTTCTTCGCAAGGTATACCTGTGACATAAATTCCTGTTCAAGAGATGTAAGCTTGTAGCCTTTTCTGAGAACTAGTACATCTCTGTATAATCTTGAATTTGAACGGCATCTTATCTGTACAAGCTTATGCTTATCCAGCAGTGGCTGTGGAATGGGCGATACCCACATAAAAGTATTTGGGTCATTTTCAAGCACTACAAACTGACTTGCACGTTCAAACAGAAATATTCTTTTATCCACATTTTCAGAAAATTCAGCTTTCATAACGTCAGTCTGTGGCAGTGAAGGTACATATGAATCGGAATGTGTTATTTCAATATAATCAGAAAGCTTGTCAAAAGTAATGTCATCTATATGTGCAAGGGGACTGTCTTTTGAAGTTATCAGAACATAGTTGAATTCTGTAATAGTTTCATATGTAAGCTTTTTTTCATTGAAAAGAGCTTTGAAATATTTATCAAAAGATGCCTGAAATCTTATTATGCCTATATTGCATTCATTTGTTATGAGGCTGTTTATAGTCTGCATCGAATTCGTTTCTTTATAAAATATAGTTGCCGGAAGTTCACGGTTGATTTTTTTGGAAAATTCTGCAAGGGCATATGAGATATAACTTGCTCTCGGAAGACATACAGATAATTTCTGTCTGCCTTTTTTTCCTTTCATATACATATTTTCCACTTCTTCAACCTGAGCTGTTATTTTTCTTGCATATTCAAGAAATTCTTCTCCTTCTGGAGTGGTTATAATTCCTTTTGAAGTTCTTCTGAATATGGTTATTCCAAGATTTTCTTCAAGTTCCTTTATTGCACGGCTTAAATTAGGCTGTCCCATATAAAGACATTCAGCCGCCTTGCTTATTGATTTTGTTCTGTCTATTTCTACTGCATACTTAAAATGAAGAAGATTCATAATAAGGACTCCTAATCAAGACTATCAATAATTTTGGCAATATACTGTTGGATTAAAAGAGCATCATTAGCATTGATTCCATTGCCTCTTGAATGAACATCAGCATTTGATATACCCTGTTCAGAAAGGACATTTTTTTCAGGGTTTCCGATATATGAAGCAACTGCAACAACATCGGCAACATCAACTACTTCGTCAAGATTTGCATCGCCTTTTAATTTTGAAATGTTTCCTACTGTTATTGAACAGTTTCTGGGTGCAGTAAATGCATATTCCTGCATTGATTTATCTTTATCAACATCAGTAAACATATCGCTTTTAAGAAACCAGAAATTGAATTCATATGTATCACCGTCTTGGGCATCTTCTGGCACTGTAAAGTCGATACTTATAACAATACCATCCTTTCCGGAGTTTATATTGGAAGATGTTGTTACGAAAATACAGTTCTGTTCAGGTGATACAAACTGTGATATATCTGGAACTCCAGAATTAGCAGGGGCAATATTGCTGTTTATATCAATTCCTGTTCTGTGATATACTTTCAGCATTGACATTTCAGAAATGGCATCACCAGTAGAAAAGTATATATTTCCTTCACCATCACCATCAGGAATAAGTCTTGAATCATAGTTGAAGTGGATTCCTGATGTACTCCATTCACACTTTCCGTCTATTTCATATGTAAAAGTTACTTTTTCTCCAGCGTATGCAATATAATCTTCAGAATTATTGACTTTAAGTCTTAAAATAGGTTGTCCTGAAGCATTTGCATTTAATGGATATGTTGTAAGCTGAAATCCTAAAGTACAAAGACAGAGAGCAGAAATAATTTTTTTGAAATTCATAATTAAATTTCTCCTTATTTGTAATTTTATTGTTTTTATCATATATTATATCATAAAATTTCTTTTCTGTAAATATATCTGTAAATTTTTAACGCAGTTTCGATGGGACAAGATTTTATTTTTTCAATTATTGACTTTATAATGAAAAAAGTTTATAATTGTATATGCATATATTATCCGTTTTTTTCGCATAATGAACGTATAGTAAAAATATATTGTGTTATGAACGGAGAATTTATGTTATGAAATTAAATCAGGAAATTTATACCCAGCCCGATGATGATAACAATAACAATCAGGGTGAGGATAATGTCGAAAAGCGTAATGATGAAGCTGAACTCATTGAAAATATGGGTGAAGTTATATCACAGAATTCCAAGCATTTAATACATTGTCTTAATATAATAGGTCAGGTTGAGGGGCATTATGTATTGTCATCACAAAATAAAACTACAAAATATGAACATATCATACCGGCTTTGGTCGCCATAGAGCAGGACAGAAGCATAGAGGGTCTTATAATTATTTTGAATACAGTCGGTGGAGATGTTGAAGCAGGTCTTGCTATTGCTGAACTTATTGCAGGTATGAAAACGCCTACAGTATCACTTGTAGTCGGAGGCGGTCATTCAATAGGAGTACCTCTTGCAGTAAGTGCAAAATGTTCATTTATAGTTCCGTCAGCTTCTATGACCATTCATCCCGTGAGAATGAATGGTACTGTACTTGGTGTTCCGCAGACTCTTTCATATTTTGATAAAATGCAGGACAGAATAATAAATTTTGTCACATCAAACAGCAATATATCTGAAGATACTTTCAGGAAGCTTCTTATGAATACAAAAGAGCTTGTTATGGACGTTGGAAGTGTTGTCGAAGGTAAAGATGCTGTTTCAATAGGTCTTATTGACAGGCTTGGCGGATTAAGTGATGCTATAGAGTGTCTTTATGATATTATTGAAAATTCTGAAAAGCGTTATCCTGATTAAATTTTTAATATATAAAGAGTCCCCCGCCTATTCAGACGGAGGATTACTTTGTTATAATGAAAGTGGTGGGTGTATATCCTTCACTGACATTAGACAATCCAATATAGTATTTACATTATGAAAATAATGTGATATACTATTTACAGAATAATATTTATTATTCTATGTCGTGCAAAAGCACGTGGATTGAAATAAATAATTAAAATTTATGGAGGATTATTATGGAATTTTTAGACGCAATTATTCAGGGTATCATTCAGGGACTTACAGAATTTCTTCCGGTGTCAAGTTCCGGACATCTTGCACTTTATCAGCATTATTTTGGAAAATCTGAAAACAGTACAGGGCTTTTCTTTTCAGCAATACTTCATCTCGGAACGCTTCTTGCTACTTTTCTTGCTTTCAGAAAAGAGATTTTTGCTTTAATAAAAGAATTCGGGGTTATGATTGCAGATTTATTCAAGGGAAAACTTTTTAAAACAAAAATGAATCCTGAAAGACGAATGATAGTTATGATTTTAACATCCTGTCTTGTACTTGTACCGTGCATACCCGTTAAAGACCTAATTGAAAAAGTATCTGAAACATATATGATTGTTTTGGGCTGTTTGTTTATATATACTTCTGTAATACTTTATCTTTCCGACAGATGTATTAAGGGAAACAAAACTGAAAAAGACATTACATTTAAAAATGCTCTTACTGTCGGAGTATTTCAGGCTATAGCTCTTTTCCCTGGTGTATCACGTTCAGGTTCTACAATATCAAGCGGACTGTTCTGTGGATTTTCAAGAGAAATGGCAGTAAGATATTCTTTTATTCTTGGAATTCCCACTATACTGGCAGGATGTCTTCTTGAAGTAAAGGACGCTTTGAGTGCTTCTGAACCTATGGGTAATATCGGCGTATATGCTGTAGGATTTATTGTCTCTGCATTTGTTGGAATATGTGCAATAAAAATGGTTAACTGGATTGTAAAATCAGATAAGTTCACTATATTTTCAATATATACCCTTATTTTAGGTATTGGAATTATAGGATATGAAATTTTTCAGAAAGTTGCATAAATAAAACATTTTAATGCTATATACATAAGAAAGGAATTTGAAAATGGCGGAAAGAAAAAATAAATCGTCATCGGATTCAAAAGATAGCAAAGAAAATAAAACTCCAGAAAAAAATGAGAAGATTCAGTTTTATTCTGTCCTTCTCTTTGCACTGGGGATACTTACTGCACTTATTGTTGTTATAAACGGCACTGATGGCTGGAAAGCTATGCATAATGTTCTCCTTGGAATATTCGGGGTTTCAGTAATAGCTATTCCAGTTATATTAATTTATACTGCATTGCTTATGGGAAAAGAGGACAGAAACCCACGATATATAATACATCAGGTGTTGTGGGGTATAGGTCTAACGGTTCTTTTCAGTTCACTGGTACAGCTTTATTTTGTAGGGGATTTTAAAAGTGAAAATTTTACAGGAATAATAAAATCACTTTATAATGGCGGTAAAAACTTCAGAGGCGGAGGGGTTGCAAGCCTTATATTTGCTGGATTGCTTTTAAAATTCTTTGGAGTTGTCGGAGCAAGAATAATAGCAGGAGTTATTACCTGTGTTTTTGCTATGATGCTGGCGGATATAAGTTTATATCAGTTGTTTGATTATATGAAAAAGCCGTTTCAGCTACTTATTGAATTCAGCCATAAATTAAAAGACAACTGGGAAAATGAACTTTTTGAGTATGATGACGATGAGGATGAAGAAGATGATGATGAAATTAATACTCAGAAATTTATTGAAGACAAATCAAATAAATCAGACCAGTTTTCGTTTTTTGATGATGAAAATTCCAGTCAGGAACAGACTGTAAATCCGGAATCTTCAAAGTCAAAGCGAAAAGCTAAAAGAAAAAGCAATGATGATGTTCAAAAAGAAAATACTGAAAATTCTGATGAGATAAATAATATTGATATTGTTATTGAAGAAAATGTTGATAATAATTCTGATAATGGCAGTGATAATATTGAAGAAAATAGTAAAGAAAATGAAGAACTTGATAAGCTTATAAACCGTGCAGCAGAATTAAAACCAGTTTCTTATGATAACAATATAGATATTATAATTGATGATGAATATGATGAAGATGAATCCATTCCGATTTCAAGACCGGAATATAAATTACCGTCCATGGAGCTTCTTACAATATTTGACTCATCAGCAAATGCAGAAGCAGCATCAGCTGAAATGCGTGAAAAAGCTGATATTATAGTTAATACTTTAAAAAGCTTTGGTGTTGGAGTTAAAATAAGTGACATATACAGAGGACCTTCAATTACAAGATATGAAATACAGCCGGCTGCCGGAATAAAAGTATCAAGAATAAAGGGACTTGAAGATGATATATCACTTTATCTTGCTGCACAGGGAGTCAGAATTGAAGCACCTGTTCCGGGAAAGGCGTGTGTGGGCATAGAAGTTCCTAACACTACAAAAGATACAGTATCCCTTAGAGAAATACTTGTATCAAAAGAGTTCAGAACTTCTAAAAGCAAGCTTACTTTTGCTGTCGGAAAAGATATTGCTGGCAATGTTATTCTGGGAGATATTGCAAAAATGCCACATGTTATAATAGCTGGTACAACAGGTTCAGGTAAATCGGTATGTACACGTTCAATAATAATGAGCATTTTATATAATACTACACCTGATGAAGTAAGAATTATTCTTATTGACCCTAAGATAGTTGAATTCAAAACTTTTGAGGGGATTCCTCAGCTTCTTATACCTGTTGTTACAGACCCTAAAAAAGCTGCCGGAGCATTGAACTGGGCAGTAAATGAGATGATAAGACGATATAAAATCTTTGCTGATAATGGTGCGAATGATTTGCATTCATTCAATGAAATAGCAGTAGATGATGATATATTGAGTGTAATGCCTCAGATAGTTATATTTATAGATGAGCTTGCTGACCTTATGATTGTTGCAGGAAAGGAAGTTGAAGATTCAATATGCCGTCTTGCACAGATGGGACGTGCTTCCGGAATACATCTCGTAATTGCAACACAAAGACCTACTACTGATGTTATAACAGGACTTATCAAAGCCAATATCCCAAGCCGTATTGCACTTTCTGTAAAATCACAGGTTGACTCCAGAACTATAATAGATATGGCTGGTGCTGATAAACTTCTTGGAAATGGTGATATGCTTTATTACCCGATAGGAGCATCAAAGCCGGTCAGAGTTCAGGGGTGTTTTGCATCTTCAAAGGATATAGAACGTACTGTTGAGTTTGTGCGTTCTCAGATGTCAGAAGAGTATGACGATAATATTATGCAGGCTGTAGATGAATTTGTACCAACTGTAAAGGAAAAAGACTCTTTCGATAATTCTTCGGGAAATGCAAGTGATGAAGATATTATAGAACAGGCTATTGTGGTTGCTGTTGAAAACGGTCAGCTTTCAACATCTCTTTTACAGCGAAAGCTTAAACTGGGATATGCACGTGCTGCAAGAATAATGGACGAACTTGAAGATATGGGGGTTATAGGACCAAGTGAGGGTGCTAAGCCAAGAAAAGTTCTGATGTCACAATTACAGTTTGAAGAAAGACGTGCAAGAAAACTTAAATAATTTTTTTGATTTTTATAAAAGCAGGTGATGATTTTTATGAATGGTTTTTTACCTGTAAGCCGTGAAGAAATGGAAGAGCTGGGTATAAAACAGTTTGATTATATATATATTACTGGTGATGCTTATGTTGACCATCCAAGTTTTGGAGTATCAATAATATCAAGGCTTCTTGAATCTTTAGGTTTTACGGTCGGGATTATATCACAGCCCGACTGGAAATCTGACAGGGATTTTAAAAAATTCGGACTACCCAAGTATGCTTTTCTTGTTACGTCCGGCAATATTGATTCAATGGTTGCACATTATACATCGGCTAAAAGAAAACGTTCTGATGATGCTTATACTGCCGGAGGAGTTGCCGGAAAACGTCCGGATAGGGCAGTAATAGTTTATTGCAGGAAAATCCGTGAAATTTATGGAGATGTTCCTATAGCGATAGGAGGTCTTGAAGCATCCCTCAGACGTTTTGCACATTATGATTACTGGGACGATGAAGTAAAGCCATCTGTTTTAGTTGAAAGCACTGCCGACTTGCTTATGTACGGTATGGGTGAACATCAGATTACAGAGCTTTCAAAAAGACTTGCAGATGGTGAAGACATTAAAAATATTCACGATATAAGAGGTACTTGCTATCTTACTGAACCTTGCAATACACCTATTGGAAGTGCAGAATGTCCGGATTATAAGCAGGTATGTGAAAATAAGGAAGCTTATGCAAGGGCAACAAAAATACAATATGATCAACAAGATGAAGTATATGGAAAAACCGTAATTCAGAGACATGGAAAAATGATGTTTGTACAGAATCCACCGGCATATAGTCTTAATTCGGAAGAACTTGACAGAATATATTCACTTCCTTATATGAGAAATTATCACCCTTCATATGAAGCTCTCGGAGGAGTTCCGGGGATTGAAGAAGTAAAATTTTCGATTACTCATAACAGAGGTTGTTTTGGCTACTGTAATTTCTGTTCAATAGCACTTCATCAGGGCAGACGTATAACCTGCCGAAGTGAAGAATCAATACTTGAAGAGGCAGAAAAGTTAACAAAAATGTCTGATTTTAAAGGATATATACATGATGTCGGAGGGCCTACCGCAAATTTCAGACATACTTCCTGTGAAAAACAATTAAAATTTGGTATGTGCAAAGGGAAAAAATGTCTTGCTCCTGAACCCTGCAAGGCTCTTAAAGTTGACCATAGCGAATATCTTGATATTTTAAGAAAGATAAGAAAAATAAAGGGAATCAAGAAAGTATTTATACGTTCTGGTATAAGATATGATTATCTTATGCAGGATAAAAATGATGAATTTATCAGAGAACTTATTAAACATCATGTAAGTGGACAGCTTAAAGTTGCTCCGGAACACTGTTCAGCTGTAGTGCTTGATAAGATGGGCAAGCCTCATATTGAAGCATATAAAGAATTTCAGAAAAGATTCTATGAGATTACAAAAGGCATAGGCAAAGAACAGTATTTAGTGCCTTATCTTATGTCATCTCACCCCGGAAGTACACTTAAAGAAGCAATAGAACTTGCTTTGTTTCTTAGAGATAATAAAATACGTCCTGAACAGGTACAAGATTTTTATCCAACACCGGGGACTATTTCAACCTGTATGTTTTATACAGAGTTAGACCCATATACTATGGAAAAAGTATATGTTCCCAAAACTTCAAAGGAAAAGGCTATGCAGAGGGCTTTACTTCAATATTTCAGACCGCAGAACAGGGAGATTGTCAGGGAGGCTCTTATCAAGGCTGGAAGATGTGATTTAATAGGAAATTCTCCATCATGTCTTATACCTGATATTGCTGTTCAAAGTAATAATAAAAACAGTCAAAAAAATAACGTTGAAAGGAAAGACAATAAAAAATGGCAGAAAAACAGAAAAAATCAAACTCATCAAAAAAAGGCTCAGGTTCAAAATCAACATCATCAAAAGAATCAGAAAGCAAACAGAAAGTTTCCAAAATAAAAACTTTTTGTTATTCAGCAATAGCTGTTATTGTAGTGCTTATAGTAGGAATATTTGCGGATAATGATAATAACAATAATAACACAGGTCTCAATAATTCAGGCGGAAGTGTTGAAGTTCATTACATAGATGTAAGACAGGGTGATTGCATTTTTATAGAATCAGAGGGGCAGAATATGCTTATTGATTGTGGTGAAAGCAGTGAATCCGATGAAGTAACAGCATACCTTCAGGAGCATAATATTTCAAGAATCAATTATCTTGTAGGAACTCATGCGCATTCTGACCATATGGGCGGTATGAGTGCAATTGTTGATAATTTTGAAATAGATAATTTCTATATGCCTTATATTTCAGATGATAAGATGCCAACAACAAAATATTTTGAAAAACTTCTTATGTCTCTTGATGCAAAAGGTCTTGAAATTACAAATCCTGAAGTTGGTGATAAAATAAATATTGGAGATGCTGAAATTTTGGTTGTAGCTCCTAATGATAAAAAATACAGTAATACAAATAACTATTCAATAGGTCTTATACTTACTCATGGAGACAACAGCTTTATATTTACTGGTGACGCAGAAACTATGGCAGAAAAAGAAATGATAGACAACGGTCTTTTAAAGGATATCAATGTTTATAAAGCCGGACATCATGGAAGTTCTACATCATCATCGGAAGAATTTCTTGATGTGATAAAACCTGAATATGCAGTAATAATGTGTGGTACAGGTAATTCATACGGACATCCTAATGATGACGCACTTCAAAGAATAGGTAAATATGTTTCTCCAGAAAATCTCTACAGAACTGATTTGTATGGTAGTATTGTTGTTCAGTCTGATGGAAGTTCAATTAAGTTTACTACTGAAAGGCAGTGATTTAATATATGATTATTGTAGACAGATTTGAAGGAGATATTGCTGTTCTTGAAACTGATGATGGAATGATTAATATAGAAAAATCAAGACTTTCAGAAGATATTAATGAAAGTGATGTTATTGTTCTAGATTCGGAGGGCGGTTATATAAAAGATTATAATGCTACTAATGAAAGACGTGAAAGACTTTCAGCGCTTAGAAATAAACTTTTAAAAAGGTGATATTTTATGACATCTGAAGTTATTATTATTGGAGGCGGGGCAGCTGGTGCTTTTGCCGGACTTATTTCTGCTAAAATGGGCAGAAAAGTAATCATATTTGAAAAAAATGAGCGTATAGGCAGAAAATTGCGAATTACCGGAAAAGGAAGATGCAATTTAACAAATAACTGTACAAATGATGAACTTATAAATAATATTCCGGTAAATTCAAGATTCCTTTATAGTGCATTTTCTGGTTTCTCGCCTCAGGATACTATGGATTTTTTTGAAAATCTGGGTATACCTCTTAAAACTGAAAGAGGTCAGAGAGTTTTTCCGGTAAGTGATAATGCAAATGATATTGCTGATGCTCTTGAAAAAGAACTGAAAAAGTATAAAGTCAAGATTATTCATGAAACAGTAAAACATATACTTTCTGATGATAATATATGTACTGGAGTTATAACGGAATCTGGAAAAGAATATAATGCAGAATCTATACTTATTGCAACAGGCGGAAAATCATATCCTCTTACTGGTTCAACAGGTGATGGCTACAGAATGGCAAAAGAGTTGGGACATACTGTAACAAATATATATCCATCACTTGTGCCATTGGTTATAACTGAAAAATATTGTTCAGATATGATGGGATTGTCTCTTAAAAACGTTGAGCTGAAACTTTATGACAATGAAAAATGCATATTTTCTGAACAGGGAGAAATGCTTTTTACTCATTTTGGAGTATCAGGTCCTTTGGTTCTCAGTGCAAGTTCGCATATAAGAGATATGAAACCCAAGAGATACAGAATTTCAATTGATTTGAAGCCAGCATTGTCTGTTCAACAGCTTGATAAGAGAATACAACGTGATTTTTCTGAGAATCAAAACAGAGATTTTATAAATGCTGTCAGAAATCTTTTGCCGTCAAAGATGATACCTGTTATGGTGAAACTTTCTGGAATACCTGCTGATAAAAAAGTGAACGGTATTACTAAAGAAGAACGTCAGAAATTTGCTGAACTTCTGAAAGATTTTACTCTTAATATAAAGGATTTCAGACCTATAGATGAAGCAATAATAACCAGTGGCGGAATATCCGTTAAAGAAATAAATCCAAAAACAATGGAATCAAGACTTATATCTGGATTGTTTTTTGCCGGTGAAGTTATTGATACTGATGCTTATACAGGAGGGTTTAACCTTCAGATTGCTTTTTCAACAGCATATAGTGCAGGAATAAATATGTAATTATTTTAATTCATGTGTTTTTTGCACAGCATCTGAAAAGTTGGGGGAACTATTTATATTTTAAATAAAAATAAAAGGAGATTTATATTTATGGATAAAGTTATAAATATTGCAATTGATGGACCAGCAGGTGCTGGAAAGAGTACCATTGCAAAAAAATTAGCCGAAAAACTGGGATATATATATATAGATACTGGTGCTTTATATCGTGCTGTTGCACTTTTTAGAATTGAAAATAAACTTGATGATGTAAAGGAATTAATTAATAAACTTCCTGAATGCAAAATAGAATTGGGATTTGAAAATAATGTTCAGCAGGTGTATCTGAATAATAAAAATGTATCATCAGAAATAAGACAGAATCACGTTTCAATGAAAGCTTCTGAGACTTCGGCAATACCTGAAGTAAGACAGTTTTTATTCGACCTCCAGAAAAAAACAGCCTCTGAAAATAATGTAATTATGGACGGCAGAGATATTGGCACTGTTGTGCTTCCTGATGCAGATGTAAAAATTTATCTTACTGCTTCTCCGAAAGAAAGAGCTTTAAGAAGATACAGGGAACTTCAAGGAAAACCAGACTGTCCGACTTTTGAAAAACTCCTTGAAGAAATAATACAGCGTGATAAGAATGATATGAACAGACCTGTTGCACCATTAAAAAAAGCATTTGATGCTATAGAAATCGATTCCACTAATATTTCCCTTGACGAAACAATTGAAAAAATTTATCAAATAATACTTGACAAAACTAAAAAAAGGGGTTAAAATAATGTATTATATTGCGATTTTTCTTGTGAGAATAGCTTATTTTATATGGTATAATGTTAAATTTGAAGGCAAGGATAATATTCCAAAAGACAGAGGCTGTGTTTATGTTTCAAATCACAGGACTTATGCTGACCCTCCGCTTATTGTGCTTGGTGTTAAAAGAAAATTTTCTTTTATGGCTAAGGAAGAATTATTTAAATTCAAGCCGTTTGCGGTTCTTATAAAAAGCCTTGGAGCTTTTCCCGTAGCAAGGGGAAAAGGTGACGAAAAAGCTATTGAAAGTGCTGTAGATGCCATAAATAACGGAAGAAATCTTGTTATTTTTCCAGAAGGCACACGATCCAAAGATGGAAAACTTGGAAAAGGCAAATCAGGTGCTGCACTTGTTGCTGTTAAGGCTCATACTGATATAGTACCGGTCGGAATTATATTTGAGGGTAATAAACTTAAATTCAGAAGTAAAATTACTGTCAGATATGGAAAGCCTATAAGTTATCAGGAATATGTTGATGAAAAAGGTGAACCTGTTCTCAGAAAACTGGTTAAGTTTAAAAATAAATATATGGAAGATATAGCCATTCTCATAGGTCAGGGTGATAATGAAAATAAGAAAAATAAGGAAGATTCGGATGTTTAATATTACTGTTGCCAATTATTCTGGATTCTGCTATGGTGTTGACAAAGCTGTAAAAAAGGTTTACAATGAACTTGCTGTTAATACCAATGTTGCTACTTTAGGTCCTATTATTCACAATAAAGATGTTGTAAATGATATGGAAGAACATGGTGCAAGGATTATAAACGATATTTCTGAACTTCAGAATGATGAAACTGTTGTAATAAGGTCTCACGGAGTCGGCAGACATATATATGAGGAAATTGAAAAAAAGGGAAATCGAATTATTGATGCCACTTGCCCTTTTGTATCAAGAATACACAAAATTGTTGCCGAAAAAACTCTTGAGGGATTTTTTATTCTTATTGCCGGAGATAAAAATCATCCTGAAGTACAAGGAATTGTTGGGCATTGTGACGAAAATTGTCTTGTTTTTAAGGATAATTTTGAGTTAAAAGCTTTTTTTGAAAAAAAATATAAGAATTTGAAAAAAAGGCTTGCAATTGTTTCCCAAACAACGTATAATATAATAATGTGGGATATGTGTTTAAAGGAAATTCCAAAAGATGACCCCAATGTTGTAATTTTTGATACAATATGCAATTCTACTGAAACAAGACAGCGTGAAGCTGAAAATCTTGCCAGAAAATCTGACCTGATGCTTGTTGTCGGAGGAAAACACAGTTCCAATACTGTCAAACTCTTTGATGTTTGCAGTAAATATTGCAGAACGTATCACATTGAAAACGCAGGAGAACTTTTAACTTTAAAGATTCCCTATGCTGAAAATATCGGCATTACTGCCGGTGCTTCAACGCCGGCTCATATAATTAAGGAGGTAAAAACCACTATGACTGAGATTTTGAAGGATAATCTTAATGAAGAAATTTTTAATGAGGAGATGATTGACCAATCCTTTAAAAAAATACATACGAGAGACAGAGTTACTGCTGTTGTTGAATCTGTAAATGCAAATGGTATTCTTGTTAGCCTTGGTGCTAAGCAGACAGGATTTGTTGCTCTTGCTGACCTTACTGATGACCCTACTAAAAAGCCATCTGATATTGTTTCAGTAGGTGATGAAATCGAACTTATCGTTACAAAGGTGAACGATCAGGACGGTATTGTTAACCTTTCAAAGAAAAAGCTTGATGAACAGGCTGGTTTCGATAAGGTTATAAAGGCTAAGGAAGAAGCTACTGTTCTTGAAGCTGTTGTAAAGAACGTTGTAAAAGGCGGTGTTCTTGTTTCATATAACGGCGTTAAGATATTTATTCCTGCTTCTCTTACAGGTCTTCCAAGAAATGCTGACCTCGAACAGCTTATGAAGAAAAAAGTACAGTTTGTTGTTATAGAAGCTGATGAAAATCATAGAAGACGTGCTGTTGGTTCTATGAGAGCTGTTACAGATGCACAAAAGGAAGAAGCTAAGGCTAAATTCTGGTCCGTTGCAAAAATTGGTGATACATTTACAGGTAAGGTTAAATCTATCACATCATTCGGTGCTTTCGTTGATATCGGCGGTATTGACGGAATGGTTCATATTTCTGAACTCTCATGGAAGAGAATCAAGCACCCTAGCGAAGTAGTAAGTATTGGCGATACTCTTGAAGTTTATATCAAGGACTTAAATCAGGAAGAAAACAGAATTTCCCTCGGCTATAAGAAAGATGAAGATAATCCTTGGACTATCTTCAAGGAAAAGTATGCTGAAGGAGATGTAGCTACTGTAACTATCGTTTCTATTACATCATTTGGTGCTTTTGCAAGAATTATTGATGGCATTGATGGTCTTATTCATATTTCACAGCTTGCTGATAGAAAGGTTGAAAGTGTTAAGGAAGTTCTTTCAGTTGGTCAGGAAGTTGAAGCAAAAATCATTTCAGTTGATTTTGATGCTAAGAGAGTAAGTCTTTCAATCCGTGAATTATCTGAAAGAACTGATGAAGATGCAGAATAATAATATTGACAATAATGTTAATATTGAAGATAATAATTCAGATGATAACGATGACAATATAAAAAAGACAGTGAAATCCGGAATAACTTTCGGAAGTGCGTTGGCGATAGTAATAAGCTATACAAACTGGCATTCTGTCGGCTGGGCAATTATTCACGGTCTGATGAGCTGGGTATATGTAATTTACTATTTGTTAATATACTAATGTCTTGTTTGTCAATATTTAAAATTATTTGGAGGCGGGCTTTTAAAGTCCGCCTTTTTTAAGGAGTATTCTATGGAAAGAAAAAATAATATTCTTTATTATTTTCCTGTTCAGGCTGATATTTTATATAAAAACATAAATAATATTAAATCACGGGAATTTAAAAATGCAAAAAAAGATATTTCAGTTCCCCTGACGAATGCTATTATTTCTGGTTATGGTATTGAAGATGATAATATAAAAAAATGTCATATAATATACAGAAAACTGCTTAAAATAACACTTTTCTTTGCCTTTGTCTTATTTGCTTTTCTCATAGTGATTGTATTATCTGATAAATCATCTGGAGGACTGGAAGAATCACTTGAAAAAATATTAGCTTGGCTTATAATACCAGCATTTCTGGAATTTCCGTTTTTGATTGTTACTTCAATATGTTTGGTGAAATTCAAGCATAAGTTTCTGAATTATTATCTTGAATCCTATAAGCCACGATGTACTCAATATCCTGATGATTTTCGTGATAGACTTGCAAAAACAGGTTTTGAAATGTTTAATAATTATGAAAAAATCAAGGGATTTGAAGATGCAGATGAGATTGATAATCTGGAAAAGAATTTGAATACATACTATGAAAATTGTGTATGCATTTCTTGTAAAAGACATATCAAGTGCAGTAAAATATCGCAATTTAAAGATTATTCAGCTATATGTCCTGAATGCGGTAAAATTTCAATCATTCCTGAAAATTCACATAATAATATTGATAATGTTTTTCTTTCCGTCCTTAATGAATACTGGTTTGGAGAAAATATATGAGAAAAAATATTTTAATAGCAGTTCTGGTGTTATTTAATTTTATATTTTTTACTGGTTGTAACAGAAATGCAGAAAAAAATTCATATATTGAAGTTAATTCTGAAAAGATATAT